>JALYXE010000618.1 GCA_030947265.1 Acidobacteriota bacterium | reverse complement strand
GGTCTACAGGGAATGCGGTCCGCGACCACGACGGTAACCCCTTTCGCCATACAAATTTTTTTCCGGCCGAGCAATACGAGCGCCGACGGCTTGAGATGATTTCAGCCCTGCAGGCAGAAGGATTCGGCGAGGTGGAGATCCATTTTCATCACGGCGTTGAAAAACCGGATACTGCTGAAAATACCAAGCGAATACTCGCGGGCTTTCGCGACATTATTGCGGCGGAGCATAAATGTCTTTCACGCGAGAACGCCGAGTGTTCTCCGAAGTACGCTTTTGTCCATGGCAACTGGGCACTGGCCAACTCTGCCGGCGGCAGATTTTGCGGCGTCGATTCTGAAATGCAGATCCTTGCCGACACCGGCTGTTACGCCGACTTCACCTTGCCGTCCGCGCCGGATCAATCGCAGGTACCGCGCATCAATGCGATCTATCAGTGTGGTCATCAACTGACGGAAGCGCGGCCGCACCGTTCAGGTCCCGGACTCAAAATCGGTGATAGGCCAACCTTGCCAATTATCTTTACCGGACCGCTCGTTTTTGATTGGAGCAGACGCTTGCGGGGCCTGCCCGTGCCGCGAGTCGACGATGGAGCACTGGCCCAGAACTATTCTTTGAGCCTGGACCGGCTGAATAGATGGCGCAACGCGCACATTAGCGTAGAAGGTAGGCGGGAATGGGTATTTATTAAGTTATACTCGCATGGGTTTTTTGAGTGGGACCAGGATGCCATGATCGGTGATCAGATGAAGCGATTTATGAATGAGGCCCTTGAGTTGGGAGACCGAACGGGCGAGTTCAAAATCCATTTTGCGAGCGCGCGCGAAGCGTTTAACATGGTCGTGGCAGCTCTGGAAGGAAGGGCTGGGGACCCGGGACTCTATCGTGATTATTGCTTACATCAGATCATGACTGAATCCAATTATTCACCCTCCACTGCCGATTTAGGTGTAGCAGCCTTACGCTGATCCAGGCGACCAGGGTTCGATGATGAGAATGATACGCCAAGCTTATTCGCCAATCCCGAACGTAACCGACCCAACAGTCGAGCAGTCGACCGCTGATCGCTTGTTTGCTGAGCTGGATGCGGAAGGAATTGTCGTGTTGCCAAATTTGCTCTCCGGCGAGCACCTTCGCGGCATGCAGAAGGCGTTCGACACAAGACTCCGACGAATGCGCTGGAACAACTTTGACGGTTATCAGAAGACTGAATTGTACCGTCACATGGTTGAGGATGTCCTGCTTCTCGATCAGGGGTTTGTAGACCTCGCCCTGCACCCCCTCGTGAAGCAGATTCTGGGTCGCTACCTGGGATCCGATTATGAATTGACAGAAGCCAAAGGCTGGAAATCCATGCCCACGAAGAGAGACTTTCATGGCTGGCATGGCGATGCCTGGTATGATCAAGATCGCGTCCACGATATTCCCAGAGAAGTGAAGCTCGCTTTCTATCTCACCGATGTACAAAGCGGAGCATTCAATTACATCAAGGGTAGTCATCGAAAGCAGCATCCGCGGCCCGTTCGCAATGCCGAGGTTGAGAATATCCCGGCGTCAGAAATCCGCGAGCTAACAGGCAGTGCCGGCGGCGCTTTTCTCTTTGACACGTCCGGTATTCATCGTCAGGGCGTTCCCATGCTCGAACCCCGGCGCGCTGTTTTTTATAACTACCACGACCCTGCCATCCCTCTGCAAAGAGAGGACGTGGACTACTACAGGTACCACCCACTACTATTGAATGCGGCCTTCCTCGGCAACTTGAGCGCCGAGGACAGGCGAATACTCGGTTTCGGAAACCAGCATGCTTTCGTACCTGCCTTTGAGCGACGCTCTCACCCGCCAGTTCTTTACGATTTGTTTAGTGTGGCTTTCAATGCACAACTCCTACTGAGCGATTTCCGTAAAAGAGTAAGCAGGAAAGTGAAAAAAGTCTTTCACATAGCTTAGAATCGGTTTGGATGAAAAGGCGAGCGGCCAGAGTACACGTGTGGGAGACTCTATGCAGACGGTGATGTCCGTCTTTGGAGTTGAGCCCTTCCGTATTGGAGGCACTGAAACCTTCGCTCGAGAGTTGTCTGCGCAATTAGGGCGCCAAGGATGGCACAGTGTCCTCTGTTTTCAAAGCGAACCGCCTAAGGAAGTGCGGCACTTTCTGGAACTTGAAAACGTATCTTTCGAAGTCAGCCCGGATTCGCCGAACCTCAGCTGGAGAGCGTTAAGAGATTTTGTCCGAATCCTGCGCCGTCATCGCCCTGAGATCGTTCATCTACACTTCACGGGATTCCTCGGGCCATACCCATGGTTGGCAAGACTGAATTCAGTAAAGAAGATCTTTTTCACCGACCACACTTCACGCCCATCCGGTTACGTTGCAAGGCGAGCGCCGTTGTGGAAGCGGATGATGGCGCGCGCTATCAACCAACCGTTGACGAAAGTAATCTGTGTCAGCCGATACGGCTATCAGTGTCTCACCAAGCTTGATCTGCTTGCGAGCGAGCGTTGCGAACTTATATATAACGGCGTGGCTCTCGCGCGGGTTCAGCCTAACTTAGGGCGAGCTGCGGAGTTTCGCCGCCGATACTCAATTCCTGATGATCGCACCGTAGTGCTTCAGGTAAGTTGGATCATACCTGAGAAGGGAATTCCCGATTTGCTGAGGGCGGCAAGCCTGGTCATTCTCCAAAACGAAAACGTCCAGTTCGTTTTCGTCGGAGAAGGTGCTTATCGCGAGCAGTACATGAGAGACGCTCAGATCATGGGATTGGGGAACCATGTTACCTGGACCGGACTGGTTCAAGACCCTTTCGGCGAAGGTGTCTATGACGTTGCTGATATTATTTGTCAGGTTTCTAACTGGGAGGAAGTCTTCGGTTGGATGATCGCCGAGGGAATGGCTTATGGTAAGCCTATTGTCGCCACTAGAGTCGGCGGCATACCCGAGTTGATTGCCGATGAAGAATCAGGATTTCTCGTCGAGCGTGGCGATGTCGAAACCACGGCGAAAAAAATCCTGAGCCTACTATGCAATAATGCACTGCGGGAACGGATGGGTCGAGTTGGGCGCGAATCCGTTGCTTCAACATTCAACCTCGAGCAGAACATCAGCAAGTTGATCAATGCATACGGTCTTCGGGAAAAGTCGGACGTCTCCTTGAGCAAGGAAGGAATTCAATGACGTTTCAGGAATGGCTATGGCGTCTCGTTAGCAATCTAGGAATGCTAATCAGGAGGGGCCACTCGCACGGCAGGCCCGGGATCATTCGGGCATACGTGAAAATAGAATTGAAGCGGTTTTTTCTGGCGCACTTGTTAAAGCGCAAGATGACTACTGAATCTATTTTCGGCTATCGCGTCCACTTCTATGACTACGAAACGTTTGCCATCCTGTTCGAGGAAGTATATGTGCCGGATGTTTACTACTTCTCTGCTTCATCGCCGGAACCAGTGGTGATCGACTGCGGCAGCAATATTGGAATGGCTGTCCTCTATTTCAAGCACCTTTATCCTCACTGCAAGATCACAGCTTTTGAAGCTGACGATGTCACGTTCAAGCTGCTTGAGCGGAACGTCAGCGCAAACCGACTTCAGAATGTGACCCTCGTGAACAAAGCTGTCTATGACTCAAAGGGTACTGTGACTTTCTATTTTTCGCCGGACCGCCCTGGTTCGTTGGTAGGGAGCACGAGACATGAAAGCCTGGCCAAGAGCGAAGCCAAGACTGTTGAAACAGAGATTCTATCCAAGTATGTCGAGGGAGAAGTCGATTTCCTGAAGATGGACATTGAAGGGGCAGAGGAAATAGTAATCAGGAATCTATTAGAAACCGATAAACTATCTTTGGTAAAAGAAACAGTCATTGAATACCACCACCACTTGACGCCTGAAGAGGATCGGCTCGGTGGTTTTCTGGAGATGTTCGAGCGGTGCAAATTTGGCTACCAGATCAAGGCTCCTTTAGTGCCCCCTTTCCATAAGGGAGAGTTTCAGGGGTTGTTAATTTACGGTTACCGGCTGAACGGGATGTCCTGCCCGGGATGAGGACCGTCCCACGCGAGTCGTCACCGTTTGTAGCCTCAGCCAATCAAACTGACCGGGTTGGGTGGCGTTGCGACACCCAGCGAGAGGGAAAAGGGTGTTAGACCGCCCAAAAGCACTTTTCCCTCAAAATTGCCCAGTTTTCGCTAAAGAAAACCTTATTGACAAGCAGGGTCTACTTAGGTTTAATGAGTTTGGCCGTCGATCCCCCCGAGGACGACCCGCTCTTTTCAATCAAAGCGATTGCACCGATAAAGGCAAACCTGCCGCGAGGCAGGGGCGCAAAGCCGTGAATCTCGCGGGCTTTTGGAGATTGTCGAAATCTGACAAGCCCTGACTGAGATTGTCTGGTTGCCGAAAGCGATCGGAGAGAAAAATAGCCGTAGATCTTCGCGCCGAGGTTGCCAGATCTTCGGCAATCTTCGACCCATCAGGGCACCTCTATCGGTGGGTCTCCTCATTCTTCCCGCTCGCGCTCATCTTTTAATTAGACAACCAGCATCAATTCTCGAGTTTTCAGACAACTGATTTTCGTTCAGACCTTGGGTGGCTCTTGCTGGGCTCCCAACGCATCACGAAATGTCGATTCTGACAATGCTCTTTTCCAGTCGCGTTCGTATCTGACGCGAACCTTAACCGACCAAAGGCAAACCCGTCGCGAGACGGGGACGCAAAGCCAGGAATCTCTACGAGATCGTCCGGCTACCGAAGTGAGGAAAAATGTTCTCTCGATCCCGATCCTTTAGACTCTTTTTCAAGCGGCCTTTATTCACCTCTACAATAATAATTTCCGTCCTGATTCTGCTTGGTGTTACTAGCAGCTCAGCCAGAGGTGCGACGATCATTGTGCCTGCCGGTGGAAATCTTCAGGCTGCGGTCAACGCGGCGCAATGTGGCGACACCCTTATCCTGGAGCCGAACGCCACGTTCGTTGCTCCCTCAGATGGTTTAGTCGCCAGTACACAATGTGCGGCGAGCCCCATCACTGTCAGGACAGCCAACGTGTCAAACCTGCCCAGCGGTACGCGAGTCGGGAGCACTGACGCGCCGAACCTCGCGAGGATTGTGACGCCCGGTCCGTACCCCGCGATCACCTTCGGTGGGGGATCACAAGGATGGAAGTTTATTGGCATCGAAATAACAACCTGGCCAAATATTGATAACCAGCACTACGTTTCTACGCTCGTTAATATTGGCAGGTACGTGTCGCCAAGTCCCTCGGACATTACATTTGACCGTTGTTGGATTCACAGCCAGGAGGATGGGACTGACAGTCTCACTACCACAGTCAAGATTCTCGTGGACGCAGAAGGCGTAAATGTATCTCTGCTGAATTCTCGAATCGCTTCGCCCGGCGCATACATAGTTTCATCCACGACGTTTGATAACACAGCGGCGGTAATGATGATTAATGGACCTGGACCGCTCACGATCGATAACTGTTTCCTGAACTCGTGGTTCACCGGCTTCTTTATGGGAGGCGGCGATCTAGGCACCGACAACAGGGCGACAGTTTTGCCCTCACCCGCGCCAACACTTCATTCCGCTACCTTGTCGAACGTCAATAACCTGAGCGTAGGGGACTTGATGGCTATTGCCGACGGTTTAGCGACTGAAGGTTATCCAGGGCTTTATTACAGGGTTGCCAAGGTGACAGGTATCTCCGGGACTAACGTCACCTTTGATCCATATGCGGGAAGTATCGGGAGCAAACCGAGCTGTACGGGAGATTGTGGTATCCCCCTGACTGCGCCTCCGATCTCCCCCGGCGGAGCGCAGTGGAACGGCACCAACCCAGGCCATGTAACGATCACGCACTCAACCTTCTGGATCAACCCAACAATTGCCACGCAGATTTACTCGACCACTAACCGAGTTCCAAAAGGGTTCTTTGAGGTAAAGGCGGCTGATGGGCTTTACATGGAAGGCAACAACTTCACGGGCTGGCCCGCAACTTTCGCTCTAACCCAGCACAACCAAACCGGGCCCCACGGAGGGCCTTCGCCCTGGTCGGTCATTCGTAATGTGACTATCCGGAGCAACCGCTTCAACACCGCAGTGCCCTTTGGCTCTCAGCTGTTCGGCCTCCTATTGGAGGATAATGTCGGAACAAGCGTGGTTGGAGGGAATGTCTTAATCGAAAACAATCTATTTACTTCAGGCGGCTGGGTGGGCGACTTCTTTGCCGGCAATGGAATAACAATTCGGCACAACACTATTCTCAATAACGTTGGTTGGGCGAATGGTCGGTTGCTGAACGTTAGCTATGTACCCATTAACAACTTTACTATTAACGACAACGTTGTATTCAATAATGAGTACGGACTCAATTACTCAGCAGGCGGCTCGATATCCGGACTCGCAATGACTGGTAATGTCCTGATCACCGGGACAATTGATCCTTACAGACCAAATTGCTTTAGCTCCTATCCAGCAGGTAACTTTTGCCCGGCAGATCAGAGTAGCGTTGGCTTCATCGATGCAGCAAGCGGAAATTATCGGCTTGGTTCTTTTAGTCGTTATCGTAATCAAGCCAGCGACGGCACAGACCCCGGCATAAATCAGGATGCGCTCGAGGCCGCTTTGGCCGGAGGAACATCAACACCGCCGCCGACACCCACTCCGACGCCAACTCCGAGTCCAACGCCGACTCCGACACCCCCGCCGCCGCCGTCGACCATTAACGTAGCCGCCGCCGCCAATGGAGCGACCGTAACTGCATCCTCAGTTTATAGCTCAGCCTATACGGCCAACGGAGTCATCGATGGTGATCGTAAAGGAGTCAACTGGGGGAATGGCGGCGGTTGGAACGACGCCACGCCTGACGTTTATGCTGATTGGTTGAAGGTGGATTTTGATGGGGCGAAGACGATCGGCGAGATAGACGTTTACACCCTGCAGGACGACTCCCAGCATCCTGCTGAACCGACTGACGCGATGACATTTTCACAGTACGGGATTGTCGATTTT
>JALYXE010000613.1 GCA_030947265.1 Acidobacteriota bacterium | reverse complement strand
CCCCCGCTCCTTGAATGGCTTTCAATTTGGAAAGAATTAGCCCTTGTAGTGAGTGGCCGGGCATAAAAAACCACCGGAACATTAATTCTTTTCTCAGTGTAATCGCATTCTCCGTGGTAAATTAACCGAGGTCAACCCCGGAGTCGCTGAGCACACGAGGTACCCTTCATGGCTCAATCGAACACCGCAATCGGGTTTGGGAAAACCACGCGGCGCGACGCGTGGTGGCTTGAGCTTATTCCTGTAGTTCTGGTGCTCGGTGCGTTCACCGTTTACGCGACGTGGCGAACTTTCGAAAACGCGTATTATGAGTTTGGCCCCTACCTTTCTCCTTTTTATTCTCCTCTAATCAAGCCGCGCTGGTGGCCGCTGTCGCCCGCCATTTTAATTCTCTGGGCGCCGCTCGGGTTTCGCGCCACCTGTTACTACTATCGTAAAGCTTACTATCGCGCTTTCTTTCTCGATCCGCCCGCCTGCGCCGTTGGCGAGTCGCATCCGCATCGCTACCAGGGTGAAACCAGGTTCCCTTTTATTCTGCAGAATCTGCATCGTTATTTTCTTTATGTCGCTCTGATCTTTTTGGTAATACTGTGGTACGACGCGATTAGCGCCTTCTGGTTTGACTCGCCTGCGGGCAAACACTTCGGCATTGGCGGCGGCTCGCTGGTCCTGCTCGCGAATATCACTCTGCTTTCCTTCTACACACTGTCATGCCATTCGCTCAGGCATATCATTGGCGGCAACATCGATTGTTTTTCCTGCGTTGCCATGGGCGGCGCGCGGCATTCTGGCTGGCGCGGCGTTTCATTTCTTAACGAGCATCACATGCTATTCGCCTGGCTGAGCCTGTTATCGGTGGGGCTCGCTGATCTCTACGTGCGGCTCGTCGCCTCAGGATCCATCCCTGATCTGAGATTGCTGTGAACGAAAAATACGAAACTCACGAGCACGACGTGCTGATCATTGGTGCAGGCGGAGCGGGACTCTGTGCAGCCATCGCAGCGCTTGGCCAGGGGGTGACTGTTGGCGTCGTTTGCAAGTCTTTGCTCGGCAAGGCGCACACCGTGATGGCTGAAGGCGGAATTGCGGCCGCGATGTCGAACGTGGACAAGGCTGACGACTGGCGCACTCATTTTCGCGACACGATGCGTGGTGGCAAGTTTCTAAACAACGTGCGCATGGCGCAGATACACGCGCAAGAAGCTCCGGATCGCGTTAGAGAGTTAGAACAATGGGGCGCTCTCTTTGATCGCACGAGCGATGGTGAAATCCTGCAACGCGCGTTTGGCGGACACACCTTTAAGCGGCTCTGCCACGTTGGCGACCGCACCGGTCTCGAGATGATTCGCACTTTACAAGATCGCGGTGTTCATCTTGGAATCGACGTCTACATGGAATGCGCAATCACCAACCTGCTGACGGACGGCGAACGATTAGCCGGCGCATTCGGGTACTGGCGTGAATCAGGCCGCTTTGTCGTTTTTAAAGCAAAGTCGGTGATCATTGCCACGGGCGGGATCGGTAAAGCCTGGAGGATTACCTCTAACTCCTGGGAGTATACGGGCGACGGGATGGCGCTGGCCTACGATGCAGGCGCCGAATTGATGGACATGGAATTCGTGCAGTTTCATCCCACCGGCATGGTTTGGCCGCCCGGCGTTCAGGGTATTCTGGTGACTGAAGCCGTGCGCGGCGAAGGTGGCGTGTTGCGCAACAAAAATGGCGAGCGATTTATGGAGCGCTACGATCCCGAGAAGATGGAGTTATCCACGCGTGACGTGGTGGCCCGGGCCATCTACACCGAAGCGAAGGAAGGCCGCGGGACCGAGCATGGCGGTGCGTACCTCGACATCTCTCATAAACCGTCCGCCTATGTGAAGAAAAAACTGCCGAGCATGTATCACCAGTTTCGTGAGCTGGCCGACGTGGACATCACGCAAGGGCCCATGGAGGTTGGGCCAACTTGCCATTACATGATGGGCGGCATCCGAGTTGAGGCGGAAACGGCAGAAACCAGCGTGCCGGGACTGTTTGCTGCGGGTGAGGCGGCTGCGGGACTTCATGGCGCAAACCGGCTCGGTGGCAACTCGCTTTCGGATCTTCTGGTGTTTGGCCGCCGGGCCGGGCTTGCAGCGGCAAATCACGCTAAAGATCCTGGACCTGAGGCTCTTGATAATTCACAGATTGAAGAGTCCGCGGCAGAGATGTTGTCGCCGTTTGAACGCACCGACGGTGAAAGTCCGTACCTGCTTCACCGTGAGTTACAAGAGACGATGCAACAGTTGGTCGGTATCTTTCGCAGTGAAGGCGATTTGCAGCGCGGGCTGGCTGAGATTCGCGCCATTAAAAAACGCGCCGGCAGCTTGCGTGTCGAAGGATCCCGCCTGTTTAATCCCGGCTGGCATCTGGCGCGCGATTTGAAATCGATGCTGACAGTTTCCGAAGCCGTGGCTTTGAGTGCTCTGGCCCGTAAAGAAAGTCGCGGCGCGCACAGCAGGATTGATTATCCGACATACGATGACAGTTGGGGCAAGCAGAACAATATCGTCGCGCGCGATGGAGACCAAATGAGTTTAACTCGAAGGCAGGTTCCAGAAATGCCTGCGGAGTTGAAACACATTCTCGACGAAGGCAAATAAATCCGGCCAGTTGTCCGTAGGCCGTTCGCCAAGAGGACAACTGACAACTGACTACTGGCTAATAACAATGCCTGAGGCAACGTTCAAAATCTTTCGTGGCGATCGCGACGGCGGCGAGTTAATCGAATACAAGGTGCCAATTGCCCCCGGGATGGTGGTGCTCGATGCGCTCCACTACATTCAGGGACATCTGGCGCCGGACCTCGCTGTGCGCTGGAACTGCAAAGCGGGTAAATGTGGTTCCTGCTCTGCGGAAGTCAACGGCAGGCCGCGGTTGACCTGCAAAACTCGAATGGATGCGTTGCCACTCAATGAACCGATTACGGTCCAGCCGATGAAAAGCTTTCCGGTCATTAAAGATCTGGTTACCGACGTATCCTGGAACTACCGTGTCAATAGGAAAATCCCACCCTTCCAGCCGCGGCCAAATGTTGAGTGGAAGATGGATCAGCGCGACGTTGACCGCGTGCAGGAATTTCGCAAGTGCATTGAGTGTTTCCTGTGCCAGAACGTTTGCCACGTTTTGCGTGATCATGACAAGAAGGAGCAATTTGGCGGCCCGCGTTTCTTCGTTCGCGTGGCCGGACTGGAAATGCATCCGCTTGACGGCTTGGATCGAACTCCACTGCTAAAGGAACAGCTGGGTATCGGCTTGTGCAACATAACAAAGTGCTGCACGGAGGTATGTCCCGAAGACATTCACATCACGGACAATGCAATCATTCCGCTCAAGGAGCGGGTGGTTGATCAGTATTATGATCCGGTAAAATGGTTTCTGCGGAAGGTGATGCTTAAGAAGTAAAGATATGGGACTTACCCGCGTTAAAGTCAGATTAAGAAGCCTTGGTACCACAGACGGCGCCTATGAGGCAGAGTTTCTGGTGGATACCGGCGCAACTGACTCGCTGGTCTCACCCGCCGAGCTAAGGGCCATTGGCGTTCAGCCTGTCGGGCGCACGGCCTACGAATTAGCGGACGGAAGCGTACACGAATATGCCTTTGGTCTGGCGGAGATTGTTTTTATGGGAGAAGTTACAGCCGGTCGCGTCATATTCGGGCCTGATGATGTAGACC
>JALYXE010000569.1 GCA_030947265.1 Acidobacteriota bacterium | reverse complement strand
GCCTGGAAGAGAGCGCGATAACCGAGGCAATTGCGCGAGACAAGAAGCAAGCGGGAGGTCATGTCCAGTGGGTCCTTTTGAAAGGAATCGGGCGACCGAAGATTGTAGACGGAAAAGAGATTAGTCCGAGGCTGTTGACGCAATCGCTGCGCGACGCCTTGCGAACGCGTTCACGACGCAAGGAATCATGATGAAACACATCTCAAGACCGAGTGAGCGCGGGAGTGCGCGCCTCAAGTTCATACTAGTTGTTGCGATAATTGGCTTGGTCGTATACGCAGGATACCTGTTCATTCCTGTAGCCTATCAAGCTTATCTCCTTCGGGATCTAATGCAGCATGAGGTCGATGCTGCTGTCGCAATGGGGCGTCCCCCATCATGGGTGAAGGATCAGCTTGTAAGAAGCGCACCGGACTACGGCATGCCCGCGGATGCAGTCATCACATCAACACAACAGGACAATCGCATCGAGGCGAGAGTACAGTTTTCGCGACCGATAGAGTTTCCCGCCTACACTTATCATTATGACTTTGATTACACTGTAAAGAGCGCGACGTTTCTGAGTATCAAGTAAATTCGCTGTACGCCGAGCATGAAAGTGGGGCGCAGAAGATTCAAGTCTCTGCGCCCTTCTCATTGGCTGGAAACCTATCGTTGCGTGTTGTCGAGAAAAGCTTTGAGCTTGCGTGAACGTGAAGGGTGACGGAGTTTGCGAAGCGCTTTTGCCTCGATTTGCCGAATACGCTCGCGCGTAACTGCAAAATGCTGGCCGACTTCTTCCAGTGTGTGTTCTGATCCAGTTGTACCCAGACCGAAACGCATCTTGATAACTTTCTCCTCCCGCGGAGTGAGGGTCGCCAATACCTCGTCAGTTATCTCCCGCAGATTGGAAGCAACAACTGCATCCGCAGGGTTTAATATCGACTTATCTTCGATGAAGTCGCCAAGATGAGAGTCCTCCTCTTCACCGATGGGCGTTTCAAGTGAAATAGGTTCCTGCGCAATCTTCAAAACTTTTCGAACTTTCGAGACTGGAATGTCCATCTTCCTGGCTATCTCTTCGCTCGTCGGCTCGCGGCCCAACTCCTGCACCAAAGCCCGTGAGGTTCGAATCAATTTGTTGATAGTTTCAATCATATGCACCGGAATGCGAATGGTGCGAGCTTGATCAGCAATCGCGCGTGTAATCGCCTGACGAATCCACCAGGTAGCATAAGTGGAAAACTTATAACCACGTCGCCATTCAAACTTATCGACCGCTTTCATCAACCCAATATTACCTTCCTGGATGAGATCCAGAAATTGGAGACCTCGATTTGTGTACTTCTTGGCTATCGATACGACTAAACGTAAGTTTGCTTCAACTAACTCGCGCTTGGCCTGACCTGTTTGTTGTTCACCTATGACGATTGCCTGGAGCGCTCGTTTAATCTCAACGGGACTTATATTGTGGTCCGCTTCAACGAGCTGCAGCCGCTTTTTAGCAGCTGAAACGCGCCGCTTATATTCCTTTTGGTCGTCGGCTTTGATCCGTTTCCGGTTCAGTTTTTCCGTGAAGCTATCGATTTCGCGCTCAGCATCCCGAACCTCTTTTTGCACGGCGCGAATTGCATTGATCAAACGTTGGCGCGCGCGCTCGGTAATGTTTAGCCGGCCTATTTCCTGGGCTATCTCCAGTCGGAGTCGCGCAACTTTCCGGCGCAGACGCGTGAGCTTCTTGCTCTTCTTGCCTCGTGTCGCCTTTTGTTCCTCGCGCAGCTTCTCCCATTCTTTCAAGCCCTGCTTGAACACTTTTCGAATGTTCTGGATCCCTTCGACAGTCCAGGCCTTATACTCCTCGGCCTTATCCACATCTTCATCGCCCGTCAGTTCAGCTTGTTCGGAGAAGATAACGATTTCGCGAATGTTTGCTGTGCCTACTTCCAACTCTTCCCCGACTTTTATTAGCTCCTTAACTGCGATTGGGGAACGTGCAATCGCTTTTTGAGTCTTAAGCTGACCGCGCTCGATTCGTTTCGCAATAGACACTTCGCCTTCGCGCGTGAGCAAAGGAACCACGCCCATCTCGCGGAGGTAGAGCCGAACGGGATCATTGGTTTTCTCCAACGCACCCGCGGAAAGATCGAGTTCGATATCTTCGTCGCCGTCCTCGTCATCCACCGAAACTGCGGCCGCCTGCTCCAGCAATCTCTCGTCGGAATCGGCTATGGCAATATTCGAACCTTCGAGCTTTTGCAGAACGTCTTCAATGTCGTCGGGAGAAACGACATTGTCGGGCAACTCCCGATTCAGATCGTCGAACGTGAGATATTTTTTGTCGCCGCCCAACTCCAGGAGACGCTCCATCACATCGTCACGATCTTTATCTTCAATACTCACCAATCGCTGCTCCACATCAATTTCAAACCAACTCTTTTAGGTTCGTTCAGACCCGCATCACCCGTTACGCGCTTGCGCGATTTGGCTCTGAGGCTCAAATGACTTACGAAGTCGATCCAGGCCACTTTGCTCTGATATTAGCCGCAGCACTTCAGCTTCGTTTCCAAGTCTATCAGCCGTTGCTATCTCCAGGCTCAGTGCCCGAATTCGATTGTTAATTCTTATCAATCGCAAGGAGTCAAGGCACTTGTCAGCGGCTAATTTCCACGCTTCGGAAGGCTCTTTTTCCTGACCTTCTAACTCTGTCATTAGGAGACGCGGCAAAAGCTCAGATGTTGGATCTCCTTCGGTTTTCTTGCTCAAAAAGTCGAAGTCTATTGTCACTCCTTCACGCTCGCCCTCGACCAACGCGCGGAAGATTCGAGCGGTGGGCAAATCGGAGTAGTCTTCAGGCTCCAGTTTCGGCAAAACAACGCGCCGTAATTCCTCGCTAGCCAGAAGCAGTTCCAGAAGACTCTGTTCCGCTACAGTCGGCTTAACCTGTGTTCGCGTTACAATTTTTTGTCCGGCTCGCGCACCTTCGCCCCTTCCGATCCTGATTGAATGCCATAACTCTCGCCGCAAAGCAGCGTCACCAATTCGGAGCGAATCCATCGCAATGTCGAAGTATTCACGCTTCTGAATACGGCTGCGGACAGCCCGAATGTACGGGAGAACCTCATCAATCGCTGCCTCCTTATCGGCCGGATTGCTAAGTTTGCGATCCCGTACAGCCTGATCGATCACAAATTGTATGTAGGGTTGTGCCTCGCCACGTTGCCGTTGGTATTCACTAGCGCCAGACTTCCTGATGAACTCATCCGGATCCGCGTTATCCGGAAGCACCAGAATTTTTACTTCAAGATCATCCGCCAGAAGAACTTCAATAGCTTTTTTTGCTGCCTGCACACCCGCAGGGTCGCCATCATAATTGACCACAACTTTGCGGGCAAATCGGCCCAGCAGTTTCACCTGGTCCGGCGTCAGTGCCGTTCCCAGGCTCGCTACCACGTTACGAACGCCGAATTGATAAGGAACGATCAAGTCAAGAAAACCTTCGACTAATATGGCAAATCCCTGCTTGCGAATTTCGTCGCGCGTAAGATTGAGCCCGAAAAGATTTCGACCTTTTATGTAGGCTGCCGTTTCGGGTGAATTTATATACTTCGCGTCCTCATTCCGGAGCGTGCGGCCGCCAAATGCAATCGGCTTCCCCTGGACATCCGTCACGGGAAAGATCAGACGCCCTCTAAAGCGATCGTAAGAGCCGCCTTCTTCTTTTTTGACGACCAATCCGCTGCGCTCGATCTGCTCCTGGCTGGCGCCCTTCTGTCTGAGATAAATAGAAAGAGCGTCCCAGCTATCGGGCGCGTAGCCGAGTCGAAATGTTTTTGTTGTTTCTTCTGTGATCTCGCGGCGGAGAAGATAATCACGGGCGATTCGCGCTTCCCCACTCGTTTCAAGCTGCTGTTCCCACCATTCGAGCGCCCATTTGTTAAGATCGATTACCTCGTCTGCTTCATGCCGCCTGGCTTCAAAGCGACTGTCATCAATCAGCTTTGGTAAGGGCACTCCCGACTTTTCGGCCACGAGCTTGATTGCTTCAGGAAAAGAGACGCGTTCCATCTCCATCACAAAGTTGAAAACCGATCCGCCTTTGTGACAACCAAAACAGTAGAAGATTTCTTTTGCGGGGCTGACAGAAAACGATGGTGTCTTCTCTTTGTGGAAAGGACAACACGCCATCCAATTCGCGCCCTTCTTCTTTAACTGCACGTAGTCCTGCACCACGCGCACAATGTCAGCCTGGCGCTTGAGATCGTCGATGAATGTCTGGGGATAGCGCATGAAGAATTACTGGAAAACAACGAAAACGCGTAAGTCCTTAGGTCCTCAACTCAACCACCGTGGCTCCGGCCCCGCCCTGATCCTGGGGCGCCGCTTTGAAGCGCGCGACATGCGGATGATCCTTCAGTAGCTCGGCTATTGCTCGACGCAATGCGCCCGTGCCGTGACCATGAACAATTCGTACGTGGCTGAGACTCGCAAGCGACGCCTCGTCGAGAAACTTATCAACGGCATCTACCGCTTGATCAGTCGTTTGCCCGATCACGTTGAGTTCCGAGCGGCCATTTTGTTCAGTAACTTTGAGATGGACTTCTGTGCCGCGGGACTCACGCAGGCTGGCAAACTTCTCGGTTTGAGATTTAGAAGAAGCTGCCAGTTCAACCAGTTCGAGATTGTGGAGCTTCTCCCTGAATCGCAGCGACTTAACCCGCACTTCCGCTTCGTCACCTTTCAAACTGTCTACAATTCCAATTGATCCAAATGAGCGAAGCTTAACCTTATCACCTACAACAATCTGGCGTCCTGAACTGGAGACATAGCTCACATCTTCCACCCCCGTAACTTCAAACGTTCTTTTCGTATTGTCTTTTTGAACAACCTGCCCATCACGCATAACGCGCACGCCGCGTGCACTCGTGCTGGCACGAGCGCCGGAAATTGAATCGCGTTTACCCCCGGCGCTGGTGGCGCGTTGTGCTTCGCGTTTCAGTTCTGCTACACGACGTTGGGATTCCCGCTCGACCTTCAAGCGCTCAGAGCGATCCTGGATCGTCGCGATAAGCTCATGCGATCGCTTTTCAAATTCGCGGATGGTTGTGGCCAGGGATTTTTGAAACAACGACTGGCGTTCGCTTTCCTGCCGTTCAGCTTTTCTATCGAGCGAAGCGAATTTCTCGGCTACTGCGGCCCGCTCTTCTTCAAGCGCTTTGCGCAGAGCCTCCGCTTCTTCCGCGTCATGCTTGATCCGGCGCAGGTACTCCGAGGCCTGTCGCGATGAATCTTTAACCGACTCCAATGCGACGTCAATCACCCTGCCAGGGATTCCGAACCGCCGCGCAATCTCCAGACCGGAAGAAGAGCCAGCGACCCCAACAATAAGCCGATAAGTCGGTTGCAGCGTCTTTTCATCAAACTCAACGCTCGCGTTAAGCACGCCTGCTTCGTTTGCCGCATACATTTTTAACCCGCTGTAATGCGTGGTTGCCATTACGTGCGCGCCGCAATCCTTGCGGAAGTGATCTACCACAGCCACGCCCAATGCGGATCCTTCCTCGGGATCCGTACCCGTCCCGACCTCGTCGAGCAACACCAGCGCGGGGGCTTCACACAGCTCGATCATGCGCGATATGTTTGCGACATGCGAAGTGAACGTGGAAAGGTTCGCGGCAAGTGATTGATGGTCGCCAATGTCGGCGAGCACAGAAGCATAAAACGGAATGCTTGCTTCGCGTGCGGGAACCGACAAGCCAGATAAGCCCATTAATGAAAGAAGGCCGGCTGTCTTTAGTACTACTGTCTTGCCGCCGGCGTTAGCACCGGAGATCACCATTGTGTTGTGCCTTTCATCAAGGGACAAAGATACGGGCACAATCGAACCTGCTGAAGCACGCAGGTTTTCTTCAAGCAGTGGATGGCGGGCGTCGATTAGTTCGAGAATAGATCCGCTTACAAACTGGGGCGAGGAGCTGGAGCTGCTTCTTTCGCTTGTGGCATTGCTGCCTTCCAGTGGGGAAAGGCTTTGACTCTTTGACGCACCTTGACTGTCCCCTGCATCAATCTGCGGAATGACGCAATTGAACTTCTGATGAAAGATTGATTTCGCGTTTATGAAATCTAGTTGCGCAACTGCCTCGGCAGCCGTTTCAATAGCCGGCAATTGTGAGCGCAGCTCTTCAGTTAAACCTAACAGAATGCTGAAGATTTCCCGCGCTTCTGCTTCATGAAAGGCTTGTAATTCGTTATTAGCATCAATTGTTTCAAGCGGCTCAACAAAGGCTGTAGCTCCGGATGAGGAGTAACCATGCGCTACGCCATTTACGCGTCCGCGGTGATCAGATTTCACTGGAATTACAAATCGATCGTTGCGAATGGTAACCAGCTCATCCTGGATCGCTTCTCCCGACTTGCGCATCACGCTTTCGAGTGCGCGGGTAATTCGTGAACGCAAACCTGCGATCTCATGGCGTATTCTCGCCAACTCAGGACTCGCCCGATCATCAATCTCGCCAGTCGGCAATATCTTATTTGCTATCCGAGCGCTAAGGCGGTTCAAGTCAAGCGGCAGATTGCCAATCATGGTCCAGAGCACGGGCGAAGTGTCTCGCTCAGCAAGAATCGATGCCCGCGCCGACATTGCCTGTTCGCATAACAACCTGATTTCAAGGATGGCCATTGGTTCTAATATCGCACCTTCCACTCGCAGCAACGCAATTTTTTCGGAGGGATCGCTCAGATCACTGAACGTCCAGGCCGCTCCTCGCTTTCGTATGTCGACACACTCCGCGAGCGCCGAAAGCTCTTTCTGCAACTCGGCGGTATTCTCCAGAGGCTGGAGCGCATCTACGCGCGCTTTCCCCATCGGGGTCTGAGCGCCGCGCCTAATCAGCGACCGCAGCTCATGGTATTCAAGGATTGTGAAGGCCTGATCGTGCATCAAGTGAAGTCACCTGAATCAAGTCAGAAGTGCGGACCAAAGAAAGAACAGCACAAATTGGACCTTAATATGTCTAATTGTTGTTCGATTTGGATTCTAGCATTCAGGAAAGATTTTCACATTCGCAGCAGGCGCCAGCACCGGAGCGGGGCTGCCCCGGCGGGAACCCGGCACAAATTCCAAACTTGATGCTGCACCCGGACCAGCCAGCGGATTCCAAACTATGCGGGAAGTTTCGCTATTCAGTTGATTAACAAACCGGGAGCCTGTGACGCTAAAAGCGACGCCGCCGTCGTTCTCGGCCATGCAGTGCAGTAGCAAATAGTTCCTTCGTGTTGAGAATACTTATTTCACGATTTCGGTGTTTGAAAACCCTGAGAAAAAGTCCTTCAGCTGGTTCTACCTTTCCCTCCGCAATCCCAATCGTTTCGCCTAAAGCATCCACTGCCAGCGCCAACTGCTCATCGCCACGCAACGCGAGAATGTGCTGCGACGGTCCCTCGTTTGGTGAAGCTTTAGCACTCAGTAGTATCGCGAGGTCAAGAACGGTCAACATCCGCCCTTGAATACTTACAACGCCAAGGACCACTGTGGGAGCGTAAGGTAACGGCGCCGGGTCACGCCATTCCACGACAGTCGCGATTTCATCCTCGAAGATGGCAAGCTGGAATGAGCCTGCTCTGAGGAGTTGCAAATTGCGGGTGCGATTGGCCTCGAGCCTATCCGACCCACCGAGCAGCGACGGTTCTCCAGCTGGATTGTTTAGAGGCGGGCGATGTCCGCCGGACTTATCGTGCATGATTTATCGTAGACCTGTGAGGCTCTGTTTTAGGCATTATAACTCGAAACCGGGCAACGCCGCCTTAAACGGACGTTTTGTAGTTGAGCCATTCTGGCAACCACGGTCATCGCGAGATAGAATGTTTTTTCCAAAACCAGATGTACCCCCGACTATCAACGTAACACGTCACTAGTATTTGGGCGATAGGTCGCGAGTCTAATTATGGATGCGGCGGAAAGGTTTCTCTCAATGGATGAATTCGACCGCTATCGGGCGGACATGAATGAAAAGCTGCTCGGCAGCAACCATCTCGGACTTAAGCGATTCTTTGCGCTGGACAGTCAGGCTTACGAAGATGGCGCGCTCGACAAACGCACGAAGGAGCTGTTGGGTTTGGTCGCGTCAATCGTACTCCGCTGTGATGATTGCATTACCTATCACGTTAAGCAGTGCGTCAACGCCGGTGTGACCAGGCCGCAGTTCCTCGATGCCTTCAACGTCGCACTAGTGGTCGGAGGCTCAATAACGATCCCCCACCTGCGCCGTGCCGTTGATCGTCTTGACCAGAGCGTTGACGGAATAAACAATGAAGCGACACCTCACCAGCACGGATAGAAACCCATTTCTCGCGCAGCAAATGCACGACAGGAATGCCGGCAGAAAAAAACCTGAAACTTACCTGCTTCGTATATCTTCCGTCTTGAGAAGTACCAAATACACTAGTCGCCTGATTTTGCCCATTAAGATCGTCCTGATAATTGCCCTGGCGACGGCGTCATTTCTTTTTTATTCATCTAATTCAACTAGAATGAAGGGTTCTACCATGTCCGTTCAGGAGAAGATTCGCGTGCGCGCGCCGGAACTAACCGGGGGTCGCGGTTGGCTCAATACTGACAAGCCACTCTCGCTTGCCGCGCTCAAAGGGAAAGTTGTGTTGCTGGATTTTTGGACTTACGGCTGCATTAATTGCATTCATATCGTTCCCGATCTCAAGCGGCTCGAACATAAGTATGCAAACCAACTCGTCGTTATCGGTGTTCACTCAGCGAAGTTTGAAAATGAAAAGGACACGGAAAATATTCGGCGTATCATTT
>JALYXE010000566.1 GCA_030947265.1 Acidobacteriota bacterium | reverse complement strand
ATGCACATGATCATGTGGGTGATGTCGGATCGGGCCATACCCCGGAGCCTTCGGATGATGGAAGGCTTTGGCGTGCACACTTTCCGGTTCATCAATGAAAAGGGAAAGGCGCGTTTTGTGAAGTTTCATTGGAAGCCGTTGCTTGGTTTGCACTCTGTTGTCTGGGACGAGGCGCAGAAGATTTCCGGCAAGGATGCTGATTTCCATCGACGCGATTTATGGGAAGCTATTGAGGAAGGCGACTATCCGGAATGGGAGTTTGGGGTCCAGGTCGTGGAGGAGAAAGACGAGCACAGCTTCGATTTCGATCTACTCGATCCCACCAAGATAATTCCGGAAGAGATTGTTCCGGTGCGACGCATCGGCAAGATGACGCTCAATCGAAATCCCGAGAACTTCTTTGCGGAGACAGAGCAAGTGGCTTTTCACACCGGCAACATCGTCCCCGGAATTGATTTTACTAACGACCCGCTACTTCAAGGGCGGCTTTTCTCTTACACAGATACACAACTCATACGCTTGGGCGGACCAAACTTTCACGAGATTCCGATCAACCGTCCCGTGGCGCCTTTGCACAACAATCAGCGGGACGGCTTCATGCGCCAGACAATTAATCGGGGTCAAACCAGTTACGAGCCAAACACTCTTAGTGGTGGTTGCCCATTCCAGGCAGGAGCAGATATGGCAGGCTTTACCAGCTACGGAGAAAGGATTGACGCCAGCAAAATTCGCGCGCGTAGCCCCAGCTTCTTCGACCACTTCAGTCAGGCGACGCTCTTCTTTAATAGCCAGTCGGAGCCAGAGCAGAATCACATCATCAACGCTTTGCGTTTCGAGCTGGGCAAAGTGGAGACGCCCCCCATCCGGGAACGTATGTTGTTTCTGCTGGCGCAGGTCAACAAGACTTTAGCAAACAGAGTAGCCGAGGGACTGGGCTTGACTGTGCCGGCTAAGCTCGATCAGCCCGTGAATATGAGCGTACCGGCCGACGGTGATCTGCGAAAGTTTCAACCGAAGCGCGCAACTCAGGCGATAGGAAGTTCTCCAGCATTGAGCATGGTAGATAATCCCAATTTTCCCAAAGACACTATCAAGACACGCAAGATTGCTTTCTTAGTCGCTGATGGATTTGACGACTCTGCCGTGTTGGAAATGAAGAAGGCACTAATGACCGCCGGGGCAAAGGCAATGACCGTGGCGCCCAGGCTGGGAGTATTGACGGGAACGAATGGTGAAGTATTAAGGGCGGATTTTAGTTTTCTCACAGGCTCATCGGTCCTGTTCGACGCCGTCTACGTTCCCGGCGGCGAAGCGAGTGTAGCATCGCTAAAAACAGAGGTTGAGGCAATTAACTTCTTAAATGAGGCTTATAAACACTGTAAGACAATTGCGGCGAGCGGAGCGGGTGTTGATCTCCTGGAAAGCGCGGGTGTGGGCACCGGACCGACTGTAGATGAAAGCGCGAAAAAAGGTCAGCCTCGCGCTCAACCGGGTGTCATCGCCAGCCGCGATGCCAATACCGGTAGCCTCGGCGTTGAATTTATCAAGGCCATCGCGCGCCACCGTCATTGGGAGCGTGAGCCTACTGTATGAACAAGAACAACACCGGTCTCCGAATCTAATCGCCACGCAGGATCTTCCGAAGCGAGTAGGCCGGCCGCGAAAAGAAGGGTTGTGCGAAGTGGCTGTCGCATGCGAATGCTAATGCCTGAATGCGGCGGCAGCGTACTCTGGCCGCCGAACCAGAGTTGAATGGGCGCGGCGAAAAAGAAGCCTGATTCAGACGCTGCCTGCCTATACGCCATCATGCTTACTGCAATTCACAATCTAAGGGAATTAGCCATACACGGCTCTCAGCACCCTGATGCCACGGGACCTCCCCCTAAAAACCATCCAACCTCTTCCAGCCGACATGCAACCTTCCTACTTAAGAAAAAACGTGCTCGATGAATATTATTTATCTCGATAGAAGACTATTAATCAATGACAATCACCCGGGGCAGTCACAAATTCGTTATTAAGCGCACGGCACACGGACTAGGTTTATTTACACTGGAACCGATACCGAAGGGAAAACGGATTATTGAATACACCGGCCCGCTTGTCTCAAACGAAGAGGTGGAGCGGAGATATTCTGGAAAATACTTCTTCGAAGTCAATACGAAGTGGTCTGTTGACGGCACTCCTCGTAGCAATACTGCTCGCTACATTAACCACTCATGCAGACCAAATGCTGAAGCAATTGTTTCCGGGCGCCGGGTCTGGATATGGTCCAAGAGGGCGATCAAAGCAGGCGAAGAGCTTTCATATAATTACGGGAAAGATTATTTTGACATACATATCAAGCCCATCGGCTGCAGGTGTGAAAAGTGTAAGCGAAGGCCAAAGCCGAGATCATGATGAGCCCACGAGCCTTTCTTATCCATTCTTGACTGTCACCACGCACAGATAGTGGCCATCGCCGAGGCGCTGGCCGGTCTTGTCCTGACCGCCCAATCCAGCACATTGCCCGACTGGCTCGCCTCGAAGAGCTTCTCTCCCCCCTCGCTGAAGACCTCCACCTGCACTTGTACAATGGAACCCGGCGCCGCAAACCGCACTCGTCCCGATGAAGCCGAGGGAGTGACAACGGGTGTGCTCTGGTTGCCAACGCGCTTCTCATCTTGTGCCATGAGCAGGCTGAACACGCAAAGAACTATTAGACTGCTGCCAATCAGGCGTTTGAGCGACCGGGGATCAGAGCGCTGTAGCCCAGCGAGATCATCGAGCCTGGCTCTGCGTTTATTAACGAGTTCTTGAGGTCGTACATGATATTCCCCTTTCTTGGGCTTCATTGTTTCTTCTGCTATTTTGAGTCACGCATGTGCTCATGCAAGCCGAGTTGACACCAGCTTCGTTCCCCGAGAGTTGAACGAGAAACTATTCATCTCCTTCGTCGTTTTCCTCGCCCTTACTCAGGAGAAAGCCGTGCTGCTTAAGGTCGGCACTCTGATACTGCCCTACGATTTCACCGCGAGAGTTGATACCGCGTGTGAAGGTGTGGAGAGCACCCGGATAATCGATTGAAGTGAAGCTACCCTTGCGCAGCAGATAGCCGTGATTCCTTCCGCCGACATCCGTGTAGTGCCCTACTATCCTGCCGCCAGGATTGATTCTCCAGTTCATGCTCATCATGGCACCCGGAAAGTCAGTGGTAAGAAACGTGCCGTGATCGATTAGCAGGCTGTGCATTGTGCCCCCCGGATCAAAGTAGCACCCGACAATCTTGTTACCTGAAGGAGTGATGCCGTGGGTTAACGAAGCGGAAAAGTCGAACGGAGGATCGAGCGTTGTGAAACTGCCGTTGCTCAGCACGTAAGGATGATCCTTGCCCGCCGCATCGGTATAACTTCCGGTGATCTCCCCAGCAGGATTGATCCCCCAGGCATCAGTGCGAGTCGCATTGGGAACATCGATTGTATTGAAATTGCCGTTGCTCAACAGGTAACCGTGAATCCTATTGCTGGCATCGGTGTACTGTCCTACAATCAAGCTTTCCGAGTTAATCCCGAAGGCTCTGGTGTCTTTGGCGCCGGGGACATCAATTGAAGTGAAGACGCCGTCGCTTAGCAGGTAGCCATGGAACTTTTTATCGGCACTCCTGTACACGCCGACGATCTCGCCATCTGAGTTGATATCGTTGGCGCTGGTAAAAATGGCGCCGGGAAAATTAATTGGACTGAACGTCTGATTGACTTTGGCCGCAACCGGCAGAGCGCACGTGCAGACGAGCGCCAGCGAGCCACATAAAGTAGCGAGATGGTTCTTAAACTTGTTCATCTTGTTCATTTCGAATCTCCTTTGCTGTTGGCGTAAGCAGCTATTGCTTGCCCTACCTCCTTTACGCGAGAATTTGCGGCAAAATGGCTAATGCGTCGCCAATCATTTTCCCAGAGCAACTTTCCAGAGGCCCAAATCGGTAAAATTCTCAGACCTTCTCGGTAACAAGGGGGAACCCTTCATGGCGAATCCCTGGCCACACGAAATCACGCAACTGCTAATTAATTGGGGCGAAGGCGATCAAGCAGCTCTCGACAAGCTGATGCCCCTGGTCTACAACGAGCTGCGCCGGTTGGCCCATCACTACATGAGGCGCGAGCGGCCGGGCCACACTATGCAGACCACGGCTTTGGTTAACGAGGCATACCTGAAGCTTGTTGACCAGCGAAACGTGGACTGGCAGAACAGGGCACACTTCTTCGCCATCTCAGCCCAGTTGATGAGACGCATACTTGTGGACCAGGCACGAAGCCATGCCTATGCCAAACGCGGAGGCGGCGCGCGCACGGTATCGCTTGAGGAGGTGGCAGACTTGTCCCAGGTGAAGGCGGCGGAGTTGGTCGCGCTTGATGATGCGCTCGAGAGTTTGGCGGCAATTGATCCGCGGCAAGCCCGTGTTGTAGAACTGCGTTTCTTCGGAGGTTTAACAATCCAGGAGACTGCTGAAGTGCTCGGCCTCTCCTCGGCGACGATCAAGTCAGAGTGGCAAACGGCCAAGGCCTGGCTCTACCATCAACTGAGTAAAAAGTGAGGCAGTGACACCCGAACATTGGCAACAGGTCAAAGCACTCCTGGAGGCCGCCCTCCAGCGGGAGCCTGGCGAGCGTGCAGCTTTTATCAGCAAAGCATGTCGCGGTGACGAGTCGCTGCGCCGCGAGGTGGAATCGCTGATCATCTCTCATGGTAAAGCAGGCAGCTTTATTGAAGAGCCTGCCTTTAAGATCAATGCCGAGATGCTTGCCGACGAGCAAACTGAGTCCCTCGCAGGACGCTCTTTTGGTCCATACGAGATTCTCTCCAGGCTCGGTGCCGGAGGGATGGGTGATGTCTATCTGGCCCAGGACGGCCGACTCGGACGGAAAGTAGCACTTAAGCTGCTGCCCTCTCACTTCACCAGAGATCGAGATCGTTTGCGCCGCTTCCAACAGGAGGCACGCTCTGCCTCGGCGCTAAATCACCCGAACATCCTGACCATCTACGAGGTCGGAGAAGCCGACGATAGGCCCTTCATCGCTACGGAATTTATTGATGGCCAAACTCTGCGAGAGTATACGGCGAGGGCGCTGATAAATCTGGAGGAAGCGCTTGACGTTGCGGCTCAAGTTGCTTCTGCTTTAGCAGCCGCGCATAAAGCCGGGATCATCCATCGCGACATCAAGCCGGATAACATCATGATTCGCGACGATGGGTTCGTGAAAGTTCTGGATTTTGGTCTGGTGAAACTGACGGAGAAGCCGGCCGCCGATTCAGAAGGTGCGACCCTGGTCAACACAGACGCGGGCGTGGTGATGGGCACGGCTCATTACATGTCCCCTGAGCAGGCGCGAGGTCTCGAGGTGGACGCCCGCACCGATATTTGGAGCCTGGGCGTCGTGCTCTATGAGATGGTCACAGGACATACACCCTTCGAGGGTGGAACGCCCAGCGATGTGCTTTCGCTGATCCTGCAAAGAGAGCCGGCGCCGCTTGCGCGTTACTCGCCGGAAGTTCCTACAGAACTAGAGCGGATCATCAGAAAAGCACTGCACAAAGATCGAGAAGAAAGATATCAAACCGTTAAGGATCTCTTAATTGATCTCAAAAACTTGAGACGGGAACTTGAGTTAAAGGCTGAGCTCGAACGATCGGCCTCGCCAAACAGGAGCAGTGAAGCTCTAACCTCAAGCAGTGCCCAGGCTGTGGCTGGAATTGCGAGGAAACCCGCAGTTCAGACCGGCCAGATAGAAGCAGCACGCCCGACATCGAGCGCTGAGTACCTCGTCTCAGAGATCAAACATCACAAGCGGGCCTTTCTCCTTGTCGCGGGCACAGTCGTTCTTGCATTAGTGGGATTAGGGGCCTTTGTTATTTTCACATCCATGCTGCCCGGGGAGCCCGCCACCCCGTCGGCAGTACCGCAGGGGATGAAGCTCGCCAGAGTCACAAGCACCGGCAGGGCCAGCCAGGCGGCGGTGTCTCCCGACGGAAAATATGTAGTTCACGTGGCGAGCGAGAGCGGTCAGCAGAGTCTTCGTGTCAGACAAATCAACACGACCAGCGATGTGCAGATTGTGCCTCCTGCTGACGTTCAATATACCTGGCTCACTTTCGCTCGCGGTGGGGATTTCATCTATTTTGTCGCCTCCGAGAAGAGCAGTGCTACGAATATTCTTTATCAAATACCCGTGCTGGGCGGGGCACCGCAAAAATTGGTTGCGGATGTCGGCAGCGCCATTACACTTTCTCCCGACAGTCAGCAGTTAGCTTTCATACGAAACTTTCCCAGCCAGGGCGAACAAGCCCTGATTATTGTCAAGGCCGATGGCAACAATGAGCGCAGGCTTGCTTCTCGAAAATTGCCAAACTTTTTCAGATCGCTTTCCTGGTCACCGGACGGGAAAACAATTGCCTGTGCGGCCGGCAGTTTTGTGCCCACCTACAACAGTTATGTGGTCGAAGTGGCGATTGACACCGGTAAGGAGAAATCAATCTCTTCTCAGGCATGGTTATTCATGGGCCAGGTGGCGTGGCTGGCAGATGGCCGCGGTTTAATCCTGGATGCTTCAGAGCAAGGATCAGCCAGCTTTGACTCTAATCAGATCTGGTATCTTTCTTATCCCGGCGGTGTAGCACGCCGGCTCACCACTGACTTGAACAACTACACCAGTGTGAGTCTGACAGCAGATTCCACCCGTTTGGTGGCGGTGCAGTCTGAGACGGTCTCAAACATTTGGGTGGCTCCTTCCGGAGATGTGAGCCGCGCGACGCAGATCACGCGCGGAGTCGGCCAGCGAGACGGATGGAGTGGGCTCGCATGGACCACCGACGGCAAAATCATCTACACGTCAAAAGCGAGCGGCAACGATGACCTATGGAGAATGGACCCCGATGGCAGTAACCAAAGACAACTAACAACGAATGCTCATACCAACTCTCAGCCGGCAGTTTCACAGGACGGCCGCTACTTTCTTTTCACCTCCGACCGGGCAGGTACTCCTAACATTTGGCGCATAGACACCGATGCCGGTAATCCGAAACAACTGACCAGCGGCAGCGGAGAAAACCTCGCGCAATCTTCGCCTGACGGCAGGTGGGTGCTGTATACGCTTCTGGGCACCGGGAAGCCAACTCTTTGGCAAGTTTCTATTAACGGCGGCGCGCCCCAGCAAGTGACTGAGAAATTCACCTCCGCTCCCGTCATTTCGCCTGACGGCAAGCTTATCGCATGCTTTTACAGGGAGGATCAGCCAAACTCAGTCAACAAAATAGCACTCCTTCCAGTCGAGGGCGGCGAACCCATCAAAGTCTTTGACGCCTCGACATCTATAGGTGGGCCTATTCGTTGGACCCCAGACGGGCGCGCACTAACTTACATTCTCACCAGCGGGGGAATATCCAATATTTGGAGTCAAGCGATTTCTGGAGGGTCGGCTAAGCAATTGACGAATTTCAAAACGGATCAAATCTTCTGGTTTGACTGGTCGCGCGATGGGAAACAACTCGCAGTCTCGCGCGGTACAGTTACCAGTGACGTTGTGTTAATGAGCAATTTCCGATGAGTGGCCTTTTAACGGTTCAGCGCATCAAGCGCGTTTCGTACCTCGGTATTGCTGGGACGTTTCTTGTAATCTTCTTCGAAAGTTAACCACACGACGCGCCCGTTCTTATCGATCACATAAACCGCAGGATGGGGAATGCCCTCAAATTTCTGCCCATTGTATTCAGGATCTCGAAGCCCATAACCATCTATGACTCGATGACCTGGGTCAGACAACATCTGAAAAGGCACCTTCCCTTTCCCATCTGCTGCGATCTTCTCAGCAAAATCCCGGCTTTGTTCCGGACTATCTACACTGATGGCATACAGGTGCACATTTTCTCCCGGCTTGAGGAGCGAACGCAGCTCGGCCAACTGCCGAGCACAATATGGTCACCAGTAACCTCGATAGAACACTAAAACACCAGGCGCACTTCCGCGAGCTGCTGACAGCGTGACTTTCTGGTTCTGTTGATCCTCGAGTGTGAAATCTGGAGCCATCTCGCCGATCTGAACAGCCGAGGTGCGTGGTTTTAATTCCTGTGACGCTGATTCGGAAGACCGTTGACAGGCAGCATACGAAAGGCTTGCAACCAAGATAATTGCCACCGCAATACGTAGCTCGCTGGTTTGTTTCACCATGATTTCTCCACCCCCGCATCTATGATACCCGCTAGGTAACCTTTGATGCATTAAACTTGATAACAAGCACGTTACAGAACCGCGCGCGGTAGCCGGATGCGAGAGTCAACTTCCCTGATAACCATAGGCAATACTTGGTTTCATTAAAATACCGGACTTAGCAAGAAAACAGCAGCGGTTTATCGGGTTGATCCCCGCCAGCCTTCTGCAACTTGCTTAATACTGAAGTTGACTCTAGCATCCGGCGCTACCGCGCTCGGTTCTGTAAATTGCGTTCGCAGCGTTCCGTCGTAGTTAACCACCAGACCCTCAGCGCGGCCCGCGGAACGACGACGAGACACTGAGTCGACTTGAGGAAGCAAAGAGAAAACTCAAACCAGGACACTACTCCAGTGCCGGCTAACTTTGAACTTTCGTTCGCACGCTTCTACACTGCAGATAATGATCTCCATCGCCGAAGCAATTCGAATCGTCAAAGAGCAGACGAACAACCTGCACCCGGAGCTCGTCTCACTGCCGCAGGCGCGCGGTCGCTTCCTGGCCGAAGACATCATCGCCGATACCGATCTTCCGCCCTTCGATCGGTCACAGATGGATGGTTATGCTCTCAGGGCGAGCGACGTGCAAACCGTGCCGATGAAACTAAGAATCGTTGGCGAGTCGGCAGCGGGACGCGGATGGCATCAAGAGATGAAGCCACGCGAGGCGGTTAGAATTATGACTGGCGCACCGGTGCCGGTTGGAGCAGACAGCGTGCAACAGGTTGAGCTGACCCGAGAGCTTGATGGCGGCGCCGAAGTTGAAATTGTCGAGACAGTTTCGCCGGGTCGATCGATTGTCAGACGCGCTGCCGAGATCAAAGCCGGGGAGACGGTCTTAAGTGCCGGTGACGAGATTACTGCCGCCGCGATGGCCGTACTGGCATCCTTTGGGTACGCGCAGGTGCGTGTTGGAAAACGTCCGCGAGTTTCCGTCCTGGCCACAGGCACTGAGCTGGTGGCGATAGATGAAAAGCCTGGAGTGGATCAGATTCGCGACTCAAATAATTTCTCGATAGGCGCGTATGCGGAACTTGCAGGTGCCATCATCGAACCGCTTCCTTTGATGGGCGATGATCCGGCATCACTTAAAACGCAAATTACGGAAGCGGCGGAGCGAAGCGAGATTGTAGTTACCTCAGGCGGCGTTTCCATTGGCATTTACGACTTTACTAAGCCGGCTCTGAAGGAGCTCGAGGCTGAGTTTTTCTTTGAACGTGTGGCGCTGCGTCCGGGCAAGCCTACAGTCTTCGCCCGTCTACCAAACGGCACACTCGTTTTTGGTCTCCCAGGAAATCCGGTTTCAGTGTCAGTCACTTTCAACCTTTTCGTACGTACCGCGATACTCGCAATGCAGGGAGCGAAACAAACTCAGATGCAAAAGGAAACGGCTCTTCTCGCTAAGAGCGTCAAGGGTGCAAAAGAACGGGAGAGCTACCTGCCCGCTCAGTTAAGCACCAACGATGATGGCCGGCTGTTTGCCACACCGTTGAAATGGGGAGGTTCTTCCGATTTCGTAGGATTTGTGAGGGCTACGGCACTGATCATTGTGCCGTCAGACACGCCCGCAATTGAAGCGGGAGCAAAGGTACAGGTTGTGTGTTTGCCTCTTTGACCGAGGACCATTACCGTCATTTAATACGCGACGCAGCCTTCCAAACTTTGCGGCCCTTTGCGAGTCCCTCTGCGTTCTTTGCGGTCTGGCTTTTTATGGTTTTCAGGTCGCCGAATAAAACAGACCAAACCGCCAGTTACGCTGAGGGCCCGCAACGGGACGCAAAGAATTGAGAAATCAGAATGAGAGTGGCGAATGAGCGAAACTGATCGAAAAAGCTGGAGCGCAGGCGCGCACGAACGAAAGGTAGAAAACCTTTACGCGGGCGGAGTGGAAAACTACGCAGATTGGCACAACGGTTATTTGAATTTTGGACTTTGGGAAAATGGCATCAATGATTACGTGAAGGCCGCCGAGAACCTGGTGCACCGAATGGGGACTATTCTCGGTCTCGACAAAACCAGCAAACTTCTTGACGTCGCGCCAGGGATGGGCACGCAGGATATTTACTTGTTTGAGAACTTCGCGCCTCTCTCCATCGATGGCCTCGACGTAACTTGGGGACATATTGAACACGGCAGGCGCCGGGCGCATGAGGCGCATGCAGAAGACCGCGTGCGCTTTCATCACGGGACGGCCACCGAGATTCCCTTCCCTGATGGCAGTTTCACCCACATATTGAGTATTGAGGGTCCTGAGCACTTTGATACGCGGGAAAAGTTCTTACATGAAGCGCAGCGCGTGTTGCAGCCGGGCGGCGTCATCGCGATGGCTGACTTCATTGTAAAAAGACCGCCGGGTAATTTCCTGGAAAAATTCGTTGCCGAAGCCGCGCGGAGCCTATGGAAAGTCCCGCGCGCGAATGTCTACCCGGCTGAAGTCTACAGCGAGAAAATGCGGGGCGCAGGATTTGAAAAAATTGAGATCAAGGAAATGGGGGCGTTAGTGATTCCCGGATACTATTTCGAGCAAATGCGCCCTGAGACGATTCGAGCGATAAGCAAGATCCGCGGCTTCGCCTTGGCCAGGCTTAGTT
>JALYXE010000538.1 GCA_030947265.1 Acidobacteriota bacterium | reverse complement strand
GGTCTACGGGCAGGTACCAAAGGGGTTCAAACAGGTGCTCCCCCAAAACGGCGCACCGCGTCCTCTCTTAGAGAACCAACACCTCACTTTTAGTCTCCGTCTGGTGACGGGAAGCGGCGTCGGCGCTGGTTTCACCATACACAATGGCAGGGCTGGAGCTGAAGGCTCATAACGCTCCACGTAACCGCGACTGGCTCTGCACGTTGATTGCGTTCGGAAGTCAACAGAATATGCTAAGGCGCTCGCTGTAAAATTTCACGAGGAAGCTAAAGTTCGTTACAGTACCAGAAAAAAACCAGTGAGAGTTGAACAAATTAAGAATACGGGAGTCGATCCGAGCATCGTACGTGCTCCGCGCCGCGCGCCACAGTGGATCGTTCCAACGGTTAAAGTGGGGCTCGTATTCACGGATGGTTTGATCGCCGCATCGTCGTTTGCCGCTGCCTTCTACATCCGTGAAGGCAATGCGATATTCCGGCCTGTGGGCGTCGACATCTTCGGCTGGAGCACAAGGTTTGCTCCCTACGGAGCGCTGATGTTGTTTGTAATCCTCATTCGCTTGCTTGCGTTGCGTTACTGCGATCTCTATCGACTCCGTGGTGAGTTCTCGTTCATCGACGATGGAATCCGAGTTTTTAAGTCCACAGCAATCGGTTCACTACTGATCGTGGCGGCCGCATTCTTGTACCGTGGCGGTTTCAACTATCGCGCTTTCTCATATGCTCGCGGCGTATTCGTGCTCGACTTTTTCATCGCGCTGGCCTCCTTCTATACGATCCGACTCCTCGCGCGCAGCGCTCAGACATTTTTCAGATTGCGGGGTATTAATTTGATTCCGACTTTAGTCGTAGGTCGCGGTCCCGAGGCAGCATTCTGCATCAAGGAAATGCGCGAACGTCCGTCGCTCGGATATCGCGTGATAGGCGCGGTTGAAAGTGGTGCTCCTGGACCAGGACTGCCGGGCACTTATGAAGGAGTGCCGGTGGTCAGTGACCTTAAGGGACTACCCGAAGCGATTCGGGAGTCCGGAGCCAATGAGGTAATTATTGCCGACCCTCGAGTTGATGGAGACGCGCTGTTTGACATCATGATGCGTTGCGGCCGGCGACGAGGAGTCGAATTTCGCATTGCGCCCAACCTCTTCAATTGTTTGCCGAGTAAGACTGAAGTTGACCAGATCGGCGCTTTGCCGATGATCAGGTTATTTCGAGAGCCACTCTCGGATTTCGCGCGCGGTTCAAAACGGATCTCTGACATTGTTATTGCTTCGTTCACACTAGCACTATTGTCACCGTTCTGGCTCTTGATCGCCGTGCTCATAAAGCTTGACTCCGTGGGTCCCGTTTTTTATGCGCAGGAGCGCGTGGGAATGGACGGCCGAATTTTTGTTGTTTATAAATTCCGGACAATGCGCCTGGATGCAGACAGTCAGATTCATCAAGAGTATCAGCGAAAATTTATTGCCGGGCGTGCGGAAGCAAATGTTGGCGACTCAAAAAGACCTGCATACAAACTACGCGACGATCCACGTATCACTCGGGTGGGCCGCTTCCTGAGGCGCTTGAGTCTCGATGAAGTGCCACAATTATTTAACGTCTTGCGCGGCGATATGAGTGTTGTTGGCCCACGTCCGCCGATTCCGTACGAAGTCGAGGCTTACGAGCTGAGGCATCGTAAGCGTCTCGACATGAAGCCTGGCCTGACGGGACTGTGGCAGGTCTCCGGCAGAAACCGTCTCCCTTTCGAGGAGATGGTGAAGCTGGATCTTTTTTATATTGAAAACTGGTCGCTGCTTTTTGATCTTAAGATTGTACTGCGGACTGTGCTCGTCCTGCTCCGTGGCGATGGTTACTAAATGACGTAAGTTATTAATCTGGGTTACTAATTGTCGGGTTATTAATCAGGGTGAAAGATGGATCTCAGGTAAAGAGTCAGGGCGCGAGAGTGCTTGACAGCGCTATCGTAGCTTGTCTTTTTTTGTTTGCCGCCGCGGCGCCAAACTCGATTGCAGTGACCCAAACGGCATGGCTGCTGGGCATGCTTCTGTGGATAGCCCGATTTGCATTTCATCCGCGGCCTAAGATTCATAGAACGCCGGTTGATTATGCTCTCCTCGGCTTCTTTATTCTCACCGGCCTGTCGGCTTTTCTCTCCTACGAGCCACTAGTGTCAATTGGCAAATTGCGCGCAGCGAGTCTTTTCACAATTATTTACTTGTTCGCGGAAAACGTGCTCTCACCACGAATTGTTCGCCTGCTTGCGCTTACACTTATCTGTGCTTGCGCGGTGAATGTTTTTTTCACAGCCGGCGAACGCCTGCTTGGCCGTGGGGTCAAAGTTTATGGCGTATCCGAGAAGAGCCCGCTTTACAGAGCCGGTATTCGAGATGGAGATACGCTGCAGGAAGTCGATGGGCAGAAGCTGCGAGACCCGCAGGAGTTGGTCAACGCTCTTTCAAAGCCTGAAAAAAAACCGGCGGCCATCCTTATTTATCGTCACGAGTTACAACCTACGTTCAAAGTCCCACGAGGAAGTGTCCCGGCAGGCCACACGGCGCTTGAACAACTCGCCATCGGATCTTGGTCAAGAGGACGCGACTGGCGAGCGACAGGTTTCTATGGACAGTTTATTACTTATGCGGAAGTGCTACAGCTAATTATCGCGCTCGCGCTGGGACTGTTTGTGAGTGTGCCGATAAAACGAAGCTGGGCGGGCGCCCTGTTATTGATTGCGTTAGCCGGATTAGCTGGTGCGTTGCTACTGACAGTTACTCGCGCGTCTTGGCTCGGATGCCTGGTTTCCTCGCTCATCATTCTTCTCCTGGGCGTTCGGCGACGCACAACGATTATCATAGGAGTCTTGGCGATACCAGTCGTATTAGCCGGCCTGTTTATTCTTCAACAGAAGCGTAACGTCGCGTTCCTCGATCAAACAGATGGTTCAACAACCTGGCGCGAAACTGTTTGGCGCGAAGGTGCGCACTTACTTGTCAGCAAGCCCCGTCACTTGCTGGTGGGCATCGGCATGGACTCTATAAAAGCGCACTGGCGCGAGTGGGGTATGTTTGATCACGGGCGCCTGCCCTGGGGCCATATGCACTCTAACTTATTGCAAATTGCTCTTGAGCGTGGCCTGCCTGCCTTGATCCTCTGGCTGATGTTTCTGTTTGCTTATGCGCGTACGCTCTGGCGCTCGCTTCGGAGCAAATCGAAGCTGCAATGGATCGAACGGGGAATTCTGCTGGGGGCGTTAGGCGGACTCGCCGGATTTTTTACCTCGGGCATAGTCCACTACAACTGGGGCGACTCGGAAGTTGTAATGGTCTTCTACTTCATTATGGGGCTGGCTTTGGCTGTGCACCGTGAGGTGCCCGAACGTGAAGTTGCGCGGTTTCCATACCCACGGGTAGGTGATGAGAAACACCGCGAACTGAAATAGACTAACTCCAATGATCGTTTTGAGAGGTAGGCTCACCCGTAGCAAGAGAAACGCTGCCATTATCGTAGCCGGCAGAACTACCCCCATTATTAGTTTGTACATAATCATCTTTCCCTTGACGCTGCCTAATGTCGAGAACTATTCGGAGATGGCCGGAAGCGCCGTAAGCAATACCCGCGGCACAGCCAGCCACAAAACACGGCGCAAAGGGCGCTTGAGCTAGGAATGCCGACGCAACTCCGCAGCCTATCCCCGCAAAGGTACACAC
>JALYXE010000527.1 GCA_030947265.1 Acidobacteriota bacterium | reverse complement strand
CCTTCACGGAGGGTGAACAAAATATTGCCGACCCACAGAAACGCACTCTCCAGCGCCCACGTGTTTTCTACCGCAGAGAGCTCGAATCGAACCCGCTGGTCATCGCCAAACCGTGAACGTCAGAAAGCTGGTAGTTGGTTCAGTTTAAGGGTTCGGGGATTGTCATCGGCTTTGCCGTCTGATGTGCGGCGGCGGCTATGCCCACCGGCGGAGTCCTCAATAGTGGGGCTACGCCCCAAAAGGCATAGGGTAACTGAATTTCCACATTCGTCGGAAGGTTACAGATACGGGGTCCCCGGCGGGGCAGCCCCGCTGGGGTGCTGGAACTTCCGCACATCAGGCGGCGAAGCCGACGGTTGCTCACTGCGAGAAGGCTGTAAAGTAGATCACCCGTAATGAGTGCAAAAACAAATAACCATTCCATCGGCAAATCAGCTCCGCGCAAAGAAGGTCGAAAGAAGGTCACGGGTCAGGCGCTGTACGTTGACGACATTTCCTTTCCGGCAATGCTTCATGGCACGACGGTGCGCAGTCCGATGGCACGCGGACGTATCGAGAAGATTTCATTCGAAGGCGATCTACCCTGGGATGAATTTACAATCGTAACGGCTAAGGAGATTCCTGGTGAGAACTACGTCGCACTGATCCTAAACGATCAGCCTTATCTTGCCGACAAAGTTGTCAATCATCCTGAGGAGCCGATACTTCTCCTCGCCCATGCGGACGCATACCTGCTTGAGGAAGCTCGTCGCAATGTGCGCATCGAAATCGAAGAGCTGCCGCCCATCTTTACTCTTCAGGATTCAATAGATAAGAAGGAGATCATTTGGGGAGACGATAACGTCTTCAAATCGTTTTTAGTTGATAAAGGCAACGTCGACGATATCTGGTCCAAAGCAGACTTCGTCGTCGAAGGTGAGTATCACACCGGCGCGCAAGAGCAGCTCTACATTGAAAACAACGGTGTGATCGCTATCGCGAACGCCGCGGAAGGCGTGACGGTTTGGGGATCGATGCAGTGTCCCTATTACGTTCACAAGGCGCTGGTAAAACTGTTCGCTCTGCCGGAAGAAAAAATACGCGTCATTCAAACTGAAACCGGCGGCGGCTTTGGTGGCAAGGAAGAGTACCCGTCGATGCTCGCCGGGCATGCGGGGCTGCTTTCATTGAAGTCAGGCAAACCGGTGAAGATGATTTACGACCGCGCCGAAGACATGGTCGCGACGACGAAGCGCCACCCATCGCGCACGCGCCACAAGACTGCGGTTTCGAAAGATGGAAAGCTCCTCGCGATGGAAATCGAATTCGTTGTCGATGGCGGCGCTTATTGCACACTTTCTCCCGTAGTCCTTTCACGAGGAACCATCCACGCGGCTGGGCCGTATTATTGTCCGAACGTAAGAATCCGCAGCAGTGCCGTGGCAACCAACGTCCCGCCGCACGGTGCGTTTCGTGGTTTTGGGGCGCCGCAAAGCATATTTGCTCTCGAGCGGCACCTCGATAAAGTCGCTCACACGTTGGGCCTTACGCCCGACGAGTTTCGTCGTCGTAATTTTATTCAGGAGGGCCAGACGACGGCGACCAGCCAAGTGATCAGAGAAAAGGTTGATATGGCCGGCTTGCTCGATCGCGCGTTTGAGTTGACCGGCTACCACGAGAAGATGCAGCGGTTCGCGCGCGAGAACGGGAAGGAAGCAGATGGGGCACGCCGCAGTCCGCAGGGGGTGGTAGAAGGCAGGACTAAATCTACAATAAAGAAAGGGATTGGGTTCGCGTCGTTTATGCACGGAGCTGGATTCACCGGATCCGGCGAGGTCTACCTGGAATCTGTCGTTGGTGCTGAAGCAACGGCAGAGGGCCACGTTCGCATTCTTGCCGCCAGCACGGAAATTGGGCAGGGAACGAACACGATCTTTTCCCAGATCGCCGCTGAGGCGTTAGGCGTTGACAGCGATCTGATTGAAGTCGCGCAACCGGACACCGCAGACGTTCCCAACAGTGGACCTACGGTGGCCTCACGCACCTGCATGGTGGTTGGCAAACTGGTGGAGTCGGCTGTGCTTGGTTTAAAGCAAACCCTGATAGGCAGTGGACTATTGAAAGAAGATTACAGTCAATCCGGATTTCAAAACGGTTGTCGCGAATACATTAAGAGCTTTGGTCCACTCAAAACATTCAGCAAGTACCAGCCGCCACCAAATGTTCATTGGGACGATGAGAAGTATCAGGGTGACGCATACGGCGCATACGCCTGGGCGGTTTACGTTGCCGAAGTTTCGGTGGATACGTTGACGTATGAAGCACACGTTGATGACTTCGTGGCGGTGCAGGAAGTGGGTCGAGTGATCAACCCGGTGCTTGCCGCGGGACAGATTGAGGGGGGAGTTGCACAGGCAATTGGCTTTACGCTGTTCGAAAACGTGGTTTGGCAAAACGGACGGATGATTAATAACCAGATGACGAATTACATTATTCCGACGCCGGCTGACATACCACCCATTCGTGTTCATTTCGTAGAAAATCCGTACGCCTACGGTCCGGGCGGTGCTAAAGGAATTGGTGAACTACCAATGGATGGCGCAGCCCCGGCAATATTGAATGCAATAGAAAACGCAACGGGCGTTAGCTTCAATCACGTGCCGCTCATGCCCGAAGCGTTGATGGAAACATTGAGCGCTACGCAGGACTGAAAAGTGCGGCTCTGCCGCCGCGCAGTTGCGGAATGGCTTTGCCTTTCCGTGAAAATCTTCGTCAAAGATCATTGGAGGCTACGCCTCCAATAGGGAGGCACAGCCTCCAGGTATTTTTAGACGTTGACGGTAAGGCTTAGCCATACCCACTGCCAGGGGCACAGCCTTTAAAGCAGATCCTTTACATGGAAACAACTGACCAAACTGTGAAAATTCAGTGCATTGTCAACGGGGAGAGTAAGACGCTTCAGGCTTACCCGATGGAACGGCTGCTCGATATCTTGCGTGAGCAGTTCCACCTGACGGGCACGAAAGAAGGTTGTGGTGAAGGAGAATGCGGAGCGTGCAGTGTTCTGCTCGACGGTCGAATCGTAAACAGTTGCCTGGTTCCAGTTGCGCAAGTTGAAGGTGCATCAATCAAAACGATAGAGGGCGTGGCCAGCGACGATCAGTTGCATGCGGTTCAGCGGGCGTTCATTGAATGTGGCGGAGCACAGTGCGGCATTTGCACACCCGGCATGGTGATGGCCGCCGTGGATCTTCTTCATCGAAATCCGAACCCAAATGAAGCTGACATTCGTAATGGACTGGCAGGGAATCTTTGTCGATGCACAGGGTATATGAAGATTTTTGACTCGGTGGTGCGCGCTTGCCAGAATAAATGACATTCGATGTTGGATCTTTACGACGAATTTCATAAGGTGATTCGGTTGCTTGAGGAGCATGAAATCGCTTACGCCTTGTGTGGCGGATTGGCAATGGCGGTCCATGGGCGACCGCGCGCCACCATTGATATCGATATGTTGATTCTCTCCGAGTCGCTGAAGAAGTTGTTACCTCTGGTCGCAAAGCTGGGTTACAACATTCGTGGAAGTGACTTGAGTTTCGCTAAAGGAGCTATTGAGATACGCCGGGTCTCGAAGATCGACTCAGAATCCGGCGACCTTCTGTCACTCGATCTACTTCTGGTAACACCAGAACTTCTTTCGGTGTGGGAGTCTCGTACCGACGCCAGTTGGGAGGGCGGAAAACTATCAGTCGTTTCGCGGAGCGGTTTGATTTCGCTAAAGTTGTTGCGAGCGAGCGGGCAGGATCTTGACGACATCAAAGCACTACAAGATGGGGGTGCTAATGCCCAAGGTTGATATGTCTTCTAAGGCGATTACGACTCGTCTCAAGCGAGTATCGCAACTACGCAGCCTCTGTTTATCGCTGGGCGCCGCCAAGATCAAGACTATAGTTGCGGAAAAGGGAGTAAAGAGAGCAACAGAATTAGTAGTAAATAAACGCAAAATCAAATGAGAGCCTATCTGCCGTCTTACCAACTCACGACTCCTCGAAATCTCAGTGAAGCATTGGCCTTACTTGCGCGTGAGCCAGGCGCCCGGCGGCCCTTCGCCGGCGGTACGGACCTGATGGTGCTGCTCGAGGCCGGTAAACTCCCTCACAAAAACTATCTCAACATTTGGAATCTTCCAGAGCTTCGCGGCATCAAAGTCTCCGCTGAGCATGTCACGCTTGGCGCACTTACGACTTACACTGAAGTTCAGGCGAATCCGATCCTTCGCGAAGAGTTTCCCATGCTGTGTCAGGCGGCGAGCGAAACCGGAGGTGTGGCGATTCAGAATCGTGGCACACTGGGCGGCAACATCGTGAACGCCTCACCGGCCGCCGATTCGCCCCCAGCCTTGCTCGCATATGACGCGGAGGTCGAACTAATCTCTTTGAATGCCGCGCGATGGGTCCTGTATCACGGGTTTCACACAGGCTACAAGCAAATGATTATGAGGCCAGAGGAATTGCTGGCGCGCATTCGCCTACCACGCGCGAGGAAGGGAATGACTCAGTACTATCGCAAGGTCGGCACTCGAAAAGCGCAGGCCATATCGAAGGTGTGCTTCGCTGCTATGGCGCTAATAACGGGAGGAGTGATGGCAGAAGTGCGTATTGCGCTGGGTAGTGTCGCGCCGGTTCCGCTTCGTTGCATCAAAACGGAAGACGCGTTGCGGGGACTTAAAATAGACGAAGCTATTATTGAGAAAGCGAAAGCCGAGTTTGAACAGGAAATCGTCCCCATAGATGACATTCGGTCCACGAGGAACTACCGTCTTAAAGTCGGTCTTAATTTACTTGAGGACTTTCTACGCAAGCTCGCGCCAACCAGCGCGTGAGTGTGAGATACCCCAGAGAAGCACAGAGGCATGAGAATGGTTCAAGAGAGTAAATCTCGGAAGGCGGTGCCTGACATCCCCGCAGAACTCCCGGCTGGGCCCGCCCGGCCCGCCCGGAGTGGGCATTCAAGGCGAGGGATAACCCGTCTTCCAAACCCCGAGGCTTCTCGCTTGAATTTGACAGCACCAGGTTTTTCGATTTACTAAGATTCATTTATCCCATGCGCTGAGACATCCTTGCTGACGCGCGGTCTATTACCGCTGAGACTCGCATGACCCCCAAGCCGCTAAGCAAAGCATTCATCATTGCCGTCGGACTCGGCCTGCTATTCTTTCTAACTGCAAGCAGAGCCCTTGCAGAGTGTCCCAATGAAGTTAAACCTTCGGCTGACGATCCGTTGCAGATGCTTGTGCTCGGCGACTCGATAATGTGGGGCCAGGGTCTAAAGCCCGAGCAAAAAGCCTGGTGGCGTGTCAAGTGCTGGCTGCAGGAGAAGACTGGAAGGGAGGTTAAGGAAAGGATCGAAGCACACTCGGGTGCCGTCATCGCCGCTTCCTCCAGACCACCTTCCAGATTCAAGTCGAACGATGGCGAAGTCAACCTCCCTTATCCAACGGTAAATGAGGAGCTCGATCATGCACTGGAGTTCTATGGGGAAACACGCTCAAAGGTAAATCTGATTCTTGTTGATGGCTGCATAAATGACATAAACGTTAGCAACCTCTTGAACGCGGCGGCTATGCCTGACTGGTTGCGTGAGCAAATTTCCAACCGGTGCGGTTCCGGCATGCATGACCTTTTACAGCGCATTACTAATGGTTTTCCCAGAGCCTATGTAATCGTGACCGGCTACTACCGGATCATTTCTTCAAGCACTGCCGACAACGCTTTCATTCGGCTGTTGGTAAAAAAATTAGACAGCCAAAGGCCTGAAGCGCGGCACATGAGTGACAAGGAAATGCGATCGCGGCTCATAACACTCTCAGAGTTGTGGTACAGAGTTTCGACAGCAAGCCTCAGCGAAGCTGTGAGTAAAGTTAACGCCGAGGTTGGAGAAAGAAGTTTGCCGGCGAGGGTGATGTTCGCTGAGATTGACTTTTGGCCAGAACATTCGTTCTCAGCGGACGACACGCTGTTGTGGAATTTCATGTTTGGCTCAACAAACCTTTCAGGGTTTAGACAGGTCGTAGCCGCCCTTTCTTTTGGAACAGCTGCTTACAAACCAAACGATAATGTCAGAGAAAGCAGAATCAAAAGCTGTAACGAGACATTCACACCGCCAAAAGAGGGGAAGGAAGTTGAAGCCGAAAAGAGATTTCGCAAGGACAGTCTGCTTATTTGCAAGTATGCTTCGCTGGGCCATCCCAATCAAATGGGAGCCTTGATTTATGCGGAAGCGATAAAGGGCCACATGCAATGGCTGATAGATAAGGCAGGTTGGAAACGAACTGTTAATCCGCTGACTTCCCCGTGAAAGGACCGGAAACCATGTACTCCCCATCCTCCTCAATCGAATTCAGACGAAATGTTGTCGAGCCTGTTGAATGTATCAAAGCCGGTTGGCATTTGATAAAGAGTCAATATTGGCTCTTTGTGGGTATATCTGCGGTCGGTTACTTGATTGGCAGCTTTGTGCCATTAAGAATCCTCATGGGCCCGATGATGTGCGGAATCTATCTCGCGCTGTTCCAGGTGAGGCGGAACCAACCGATTGAGTTTGCCACGTTGTTTAAGGGTTTCGACTACTTTGTAGATAGTCTCATTGCAACGCTGCTTCACTTGATTCCGATGATCGTGATCTTCGTTCCGTCCTACTTACTCTTTTACGCAGCAATTTTTTTCATTTTGCCTCGACAGGGTGGTGAACCAGACGCGGGAACTATGCTTGGGTTCTTCGGATTTTTTGCCATTTTCTGGCTCGTAATGATGGTGATCATGATTGTGGTTTCCGTGGTTTTCACCTTTGCATATCCGTTGATTGTCGATCGCCGCCTATCTGGCATTGATTCAGTGAAGTTAAGCATTAAAGCGGGAATGGCAAACTTCTGGCGATTGCTGGGACTCCTTCTGCTAACGGGTCTTTTAAGTGTAGCCGGGGCGCTTTTGTGTTTTGTGGGAGTATTCCTGGTACTACCGATAAGTTTTGCCGCAATTGCAGTGGCCTATGAACAAGTGTTTGGACTCGGCGAGATGCAACCGAATCTGCCGCCGCCGCCGCCCTCATTCATATGAACACTTTCAGGTAGACACGTTCGTGTGCATCC
>JALYXE010000499.1 GCA_030947265.1 Acidobacteriota bacterium | reverse complement strand
GAATGACTAGGATCATCTGGCCCAGATGCGGCTCTGGACTCTTCACCCAAAATATCTGGATGCAAAAGGTCTGGTAGCGCTATGGAGAGAGGCACTCCTGGCGCAAAAAGTGCTGCATAACCGGACCAGGGGTTATAAGAATCATACGCAGCTGGTGAGGTTCCGAGATCAACGCGATCCTTCTGGATCGATCGCTGCTTACCTTGAGATCCTTTATGGGGAGGCTGAGGCGCGAGGCTATCGCTTTGATGCCGCGAAAATTGCGGTCACGCCTTCTTCAGAAAAGATTACTGCGACACGTGGACAGTTACTTTATGAGTGGGCTCACCTCCTAAAGAAACTTCAACTTAGAGCGCCAAACAAACTGGCCGAGATAAAACGAATCCAGCACCCGGAGGCCAATCCACTCTTTGATATAGTTGATGGTGATGTGGAAGCCTGGGAAAAACGACTCCCACAATAGCGTGACGGTCTAACATAACTCATCTGGAAACTTTTTCATCACTGATCGGAGAGTCTCATGAAGCGGAGGAAGTTTTTGCGAACGAGTGCTTTAGGCTGTGTTCTGGTGATGAGCAAACCAGCTTCGATCTGGGCCGCGGACGAGCCGGGCTTTGAGCCTCCTCGCGCTGCGCCCTGGGAATTCGAAGTTGAGGAACTTACTATTTCTGAGCTACAGGAGGGCATGAAGTCTGGCAGGTTTACTTCACGCTCGCTGGTGCAGAAGTATATCGATCGCATAGACGAGATCGACAAAAGGGGTCCAACAATAAATTCCGTGATTGAGATAAATCCCGACGCCTTGTCGATTGCTGAATCACTTGATCGCGAACGCAAAGAAAAGGGCGTGCGGGGACCGCTTCACGGAATTCCAATTCTGATTAAAGACAACATTGATACAGCCGATCGAATGATGACCACCGCTGGTTCTCTGGCGCTGATCGGTTCCCGGCCGATGCAGGATTCTTTTGTAGCAAAGAAACTGCGTGACTCGGGGGCCGTTATTCTCGGCAAAACCAATCTCAGCGAATGGGCCAACTTTCGCTCGAGTCATTCGACGAGCGGTTGGAGTGGACGGGGCGGTCAGACCAAAACTCCATACGCAATGGATCGCAATCCTTGCGGTTCGAGCTCAGGCTCAGGCGCGGCGGTGGCGGCCAATCTATGCGCGGCCGCTATTGGAACGGAAACCGACGGCTCAGTCGTTTGTCCTTCTTCAGCAAACTCCCTGGTCGGAATCAAACCCACCGTTGGCCTTATCAGCCGTTCGGGCATTATTCCCATCTCACACAGCCAGGACACAGCAGGCCCAATGGCCCGAACGGTGATGGACGCGGCAATTCTGCTCGGTGTGTTGACTGGAATCGACTTTCGCGATGGCGTGACTAAAGCCAGTCAGCAAAAATCCTTCGCCGACTACAGACCGTTCCTTGTTAAGGGCGGTTTGAAAGGAGCGCGCCTGGGTGTAGCGCGCAAGTACTTTGGCTTTAACGACCGGGTCGATAAGTTGATGAACGATCTGATCGGCGAGCTGAAGAAGCTTGGTGCCGTAATTATCGATCCAGCTGACATCCCCACTTCAGGAAAATTTGATGACTCAGAGATGGAGGTTTTATTGTATGAGTTTAAAACAGATCTAAACGCTTATTTGGCTCGACTCGGATCAAGTGCGCCAGTTCATTCTCTGAAAGAGGTTATAGAATTTAACGAGAAGAATCGCGACCAGGAAATGCCTTACTTTGGCCAGGATCTCTTTATAAAGGCCGAAGCCAAAGGTCCGCTCACTGACAATAAATACCTTCAGGCACTGCGAAAGAATCATCTTCTTTCCCGAACACAAGGGATCGACTTCGTGATCGGCAGGCATCGGCTCGATGCCCTGATTGCTCCTACGGGCGGCCCCGCATGGCCCACCGACTGGATCAACGGCGACCACTTCACTGGTGGCTATTCGTCGGCATCGGCAGTAGCCGGGTATCCCCACATCACCGTTCCTGCCGGCTATGTTTTTGGACTGCCGGTTGGCATGTCATTCTTCAGCGCGGCCTGGAGTGAACCGAAGTTGATAAAATATGCATACGCTTTTGAGCAGGCGACGAAAGCGCGTCGGCCCCCGAGATTTCTTGAAAGGGCCGTTCTTGCTTAAATCGCAATTTCAGAGAAGCTTCGGATCCAGTTAAAGTAACTAGCTCAGGATGTAACGCAAACTGGTAGTTTGCGTCTTTCGCGAGAGTCCAGGTTGTGGTAACGAGCGGCACCACAAGCTAACAGTTTGCGTTACGAAGACAAGGAGATCTGATCATGCCCAAAGCTGCAACCCAACCAAAAAGGAAGTCAATTTATGGAATCCATCCAGCTGTATCTATGACCCAAAAGTGGATTGCTGAGTTAAAAGAAAAGACCGGGCGCTCACTAGACGAGTGGCTTCGTTACATCAAAAAGGCAGGGCCTAAGGATGAAAAGCAACGACGCGAGTGGCTAAAAACAGAGCACGGACTTGGCACCAAC
>JALYXE010000467.1 GCA_030947265.1 Acidobacteriota bacterium | reverse complement strand
GCGACAGCCGACAGCATCAAGCCGTTGAAGCAGGAACACCCTTCGAGCAGTTTCAAAAGCACGGAATGTCAACGGTCCAACTTAGTGAGATCGTTCGGCAACGCAAGCCTGAACTCAAGCGGACCGTCGAAAAGCTTTCAGCCAGGGAAATGCGCGAAGCAATCGAATGCCTTGAACAACAGGGACGAATCGTCGAAATCAACCAAACCAAACAACGCTTGAAGGCAATCGCCAGTGCTTACTGCAAGAGCCCGGAGAGTACGCTCGTCGTTTCGCCGCGTAACCGGGAGCGAGTTCAACTTAACGCTCTCATTCATCGCCAGCTGCAGCACGACGGCAAAGTCAGCCGAGACGATCACCAAATGACCGTTTACGTGAATCGTCAGGACATGACCGGCACGGAGCGCACATTCGCCAACGCTTACGTCCCCGGCGAGGACATCATCCGATACAACCGCGCCAGCAAGGTCTACGCCGTAAGCGTTGGTGACTATGCGCTCGTGACTGCGAAGAATCACGAAGACAATGAGATCACAGTTCATTTCGAAAACGGGCGCGAACTCTCGTACAACCCACAGCGGCTTTCAGGTGTGAGCGTCTATCGCGAATCCGAGCGCGAATTCGCTGAAGGCGACCGCATTCAATTCCGCGCTCCGTTTACAGAAAAGCGAATCGCCAATGGTGAATTAGCGAACATCGCTAGGATTGGCGATGAAGAAATGACGGTAAAGCTCGATAGTGGCCGAGAAGTCGGTTTCGAGCCTGAGAAGTTTCGCCACCTGGACCACGGTTACGCCGTCACCAGTCACTCATCGCAGGGAACGACAGTTGATCGTGTCCTCATCAACGCCGATACACAGGAATCGCGAGTCTTGCTGAATGACCGAATGGGTTATGTTGCCGTATCGCGAGCCCGAGAAGACGCGATCATTTACACAAACTCAATTGAAGAGCTTAGAGGCGCACTGGATCGCAGAGTTGATAAGGAAATGGCCGTGGAAGCTACGAAAAACAGCGACGACTATGCCCGGCAACTTCGCAAAGAATCAACAGTTGATCCTTTCTTGCATCACGAACAGCCCGGAGCGGAGCGCGGCTTAGAGCAGGACACAATGGAAATTGATCGCGAGCAAGCTGACGCCGCTAACGACGCGGCCCAGAGCGAGGAGATGGAATTTAAATTGGCTTAGGAGAGATTCTTCCAAGGTTAGAGGTCGACAAATGAGTACAAACTTACAATCCGCCGCAGGAATCAAGCGGCCACAGCTTCTGAAGGTGCCTGAGGTTGCTCAGCTATTGAATGTAAAGCCGCGCACTATCTACGAGATGGTTGCCCAGCATCGGATTCCTTATCGCAAACCGCCAGGCACTAACATTTTGCGATTCGATCTCGATGAGATCATGGCGTGGACGCAAGGCGAAAACAGCAAATGACTTTCAACCCTTGATGCTGCTACCATAAGCACGTTCTCTTGGTGGCTGCAACCTCAAAGGAGAACACCATGTCAGTTTACAAACGGGGTAAGCAAAGCACGCACTGGCATTACTACTTTCGAGTGCGTGGCGTGCGGTACAGAGGAGTAATCCCTGAGGCACGCACAAAGTATGAAGCCGAGCAGGGGGAAATAAAGATCAAGCGGGAGATCTTTGAAGGTCGTTTTGGCAAACTCGATTTAGGCAGTGAGAAATTGGCTGACTTCATCGAAAAGGTCTTCGTGCCCTGGTCTAAAGCAAACAAGCGCTCGTGGAGACATGACGAGTTTCGAGCTCGTACCATTTGCGAGTATTTCGGCGGCAAAATGTTTCGCGAGATTTCGCCGCTGTTGGTTGAAAAATTCAAACGTGACCGACGCGAATCGATCACGGTCCTGCAGACGGTTCGTAGCCCGGCCTCAGTCAATCTTGAGCTTACGCTACTAAGTAAGATCTTCAATCTCGCGATTGATTACAAGGTAACGGATGCGAATCCATGCACGAAAGTGAAGAAGTACCACTTGGACAATAAGCGCTACCGCTATCTGCTGCCGGAAGAAGAGCCGGTGCTCATGGACGTTCTTACCGGGCGACGCGCACATTTGAAGCAAATGGTAAAGGTAGCTCTTGGAACCGGAATGCGGCTTGGCGAACAACTTCATCTCTGTTGGGAGAAGGTGGATTTATCACGCGGAGTCCTAATCTTAACGAAGACGAAGAGTGGCAAGGATCGTGAGATCCCGATGAATCCTGAAGTGTTTGAAATCCTGACTGCCTTGCGCGAGAAATCAACCGGACGAGGATATGTGTTTGTAAATCCTAATACCGGCACTCGCGTCAAGGAAATCAAGAGAGGTTTCAGAACAGCTTTGAAGATAGCAGGAATCGAGGGATTGGTTTGGCACGATTTACGAGCCACCTTCGGGACCCGATTGGGTGAAGCAGGTTTCGACGCTTTCACGATCGCGGCGCTGATGGGACACTCCGACATTCACACGACAGCTCGTTATGTTCGTGCGACGGATAGAAACAAACGCGCAGCGGTTGAGGCGGCGATGCTCGGTTCCAAACAGAGTGTCCACAAATTGGCCACAAACCCACAGTGGCCAGTCGCAGTGGCCGCTGTAACTCGTTGAAAACAAACCTTTGGCGGGGTAGCTCAGCCGGTTAGAGCGTGGGATTCATAACCCCAAGGTCGGGAGTTCGAGTCTCCCCCCCGCTACCATAGATTCAATAACTTAGCGGTTCCATCATTTCTCACACTGCGACGCTTGCCAGACTTTTGCCAGACTTCATCGGAATTTCAACCAAGTGCCCTATCGGAGTCTGGCAAAGTAGTTCGACTGCCCGTCGCCTCGCCTCCATCGTAGAGTGAGTGTAGTCGTCCGTGATGTCTTCCGGACTATGTCCTAGAAGATCCCGCCGTACGACTCTACTTACTCCAAGTTCTTCAAGCTTCGTACTGAACCAATGACGGAACGTGTGAAAGGTGACTCCCTCACGCTCGTAAAGGCCGTACGTGATACCCGCGTCCTTGCACGCGGTAGCTAACCCCTTTTTGACTTCCTTGATCATTTCGCCAGTTTTTTCTGGAACTCGGGAAGAGATACCTCCCGATGGTTGCGTCGTTAAGTTGCTGGCCCGCCACTGCACGAGCACGAGAGTTCATGGGAATTACAC
>JALYXE010000462.1 GCA_030947265.1 Acidobacteriota bacterium | reverse complement strand
GTTGGTGGCGCGCGCGATAAACGAAGGCGACCGTGCTCTCGTCGCAGCGACCGCGCCCGCCTGTGGACTGACGTTACTTTCTGTGCGCTATGAGTAGCGGCTGAATGAATTCGTGGCTCCGCCGCCGGGCTTCGCTGCAATATGGTTTCATTGACAGAGATGACCCTTGTAGCAAGAATGGGTAGTTGTTCTGCTTTGATATAACTAAGCACCTTAGCTTACGACGCAAACTCACAGTTTGCGCTACATTGTCTATATGCTTTCTGATTTTGCCGGATTAGTTAAGGCAGGAACGCGCGAGGCCAGATTGCTAACCTCGATTGCCTGGGACCGCTTACCGCGGCACGTAGCAATCATCATGGATGGCAATGGACGCTGGGCCGCGCAACGAGGTCAACCTCGGATTGCAGGGCATCGGGCAGGTGTGGAAGCTGTCCGTGCGGCCGTCGATACCGGCGCGCGATTAGGTCTTGGAGCTTTAACGCTTTATGCGTTTTCAACGGAGAACTGGAAACGCCCGCGCTATGAGATTGATGCGTTGATGCGAATGTTGCGTCGTTACCTTCGTCTTGAACTAGAAGAGATCGATCGGCAGAACATTCGATTTCAAACCATCGGTCGTACCGGGGCGCTTGCTAAGAATGTCCGCAGCGAGATTGAGAAGGCCACGGAACGAACTGCAAAAAACACCGGCATGATTTTGGCCGTGGCGCTGAATTACGGCGGCCGCGCGGAAATCATTGATGCATGCCGCGCCGCTGTCCGTCGCTTGATTGATGAGGGCAATGCGCCCGATGAATTGACTGAAGAGCGCATCGCCAACGAACTGTACACCCGCACGATGCCTGATTTGGATTTACTCGTTCGCACCAGCGGCGAGTTGCGCATCTCCAATTTTCTGCTTTGGCAGGCCGCTTACAGCGAGATCTATGTAACAGATACCTTGTGGCCCGACTTTCGCCGAGTGCACCTGCTTGATGCGATAGTGGACTACCAGCGTCGCGACCGCCGTTTTGGCGGATTGAAACTTGTCGCGAGTGCCAAGTGAGGAATTGAGCAAGCAGTAAACAGCAATCAGCAAACAGCCAAGGTCACACACCGAAGACCAAAGACCAAGGACCAAAGACCAGGACCGAAACTAACAACCAGAAGCCAGGACTCCTAACCCCAGCATGTCTCGCGTCATTACCGCCGTCATCGCGCTGCCGTTTCTAATCGCATCCATTTTAATTTCCTGGTTACAGCCGCTTTTCATTGTGTTGGCTGCGGCGGCCATGGTCCTCGGACTTTATGAGTTCTATGTACTGGCGAGGCGCAATGACCTGAAGCCTGACATCCCGGCGGGATACCTGGGCGGCGCTGCGCTCTTCACTATCTTTTGTTTTGCGACCTCAGATCCACGCGATCGATTGGATATACAGACCATCCTACTAATCCTCCTGATCCTGACTATTGGCACTCTGGTCGCGGCTACACTCCGAGGCTCGCCATTTGAGAAGATAATCGCCTCTTCCGGCGCGACAGTTCTGGGCGTGCTCTATGTAGTTCTGTTGGGCAGTCATCTTGTGGCTGTGCGGACGGGATTTGAGCCACAGCTGTCATCACACTTGTTGTCGTTCTTCTTCCTCGTTCTGATGAGCGCAGACACAGGCGCCTACTACGTTGGTCGAGCGATCGGGAAGCACAAACTCGCCCCGAAGATTAGTCCGGGAAAAACATGGGAGGGGGTAGCTGGAGCAGTCTTGGCTGGACTGGCACTGGCGACGATTGCGCATTTTTGGTTTTTCAGAGAGCTGCCCTTGAAATGGGCGCTTCCGCTCGCCGCCGTCATGACCGTTCTGGGGATACTTGGTGATCTAACTGAAAGCGCCCTCAAACGAAGTGCGGGCGCCAAGGATGCTGCGAAAATATTGCCGGGTCACGGCGGTGTACTCGATCGTTTGGACAGCTTGCTCTTCAATGCACCACTCATCTACTATTTCGCGCGCCTCTATTTTGCTGGCCCAATCGTTAGATAATGACTACAAAGAAGATTGTTTTAATCGTTGTTTCCGTTGTCATTGTGCTGGGTTTGATCGTGCTGGTTTTCGTGGGGGGGATCGTGGGTTTTGTGTTCTATAAGATTAATAACAGCGATGCTGCACAGGTCTCCAAAGATTTCCTGAAGACTAATGAACGGCTAAAGCAGGACATCGGCGAAGTCAAAGATTTTGGCAAGTTTGTGACGGGCAACATCAACATAGTTAATGGTAGCGGAACTGCTGAACTGAGTATCAAAGTTATCGGCGAACGAAAGACGGTAAACGCGTCTGTCGAATTGATCTATCGAAGCGGGCATCAGTGGCGCGTGACCGCCGCTTCTTACCGAAATGACACCGGAGAAACGGTGGACCTGCTAAACCCCTACGAATCTCGGAAGTTTATTCCGAAACTGGCCGCATAACATGAATCCGATATGAGTGCTAAGGGAATTGCGATACTTGGTTCCACCGGTTCGATCGGCTGCAACGCCCTCAGGGTAATCGAGTCGCTGGGCTCAGAACATTTTCGCGTAGTGGCACTAGGCGCTGGGCTTAATGTCCAAACGCTCTCCGATCAGATCGCCCGCCACTTGCCGGAACTTGTCTCCGTTGAGACAGAGGACGCAGCGCGTGATCTGCGGGGGCAGCTTTTTGAGCGAAATATCGACCTGCCACGCATTATTGTGGGTGAACCGGGTTTGATTGAAGTTGCCACACATCCACAAGCCGGCTGCGTAGTCTCCGCTACAGTAGGGGCAGTCGGCTTTGTGCCAACTCTTCGTGCCCTGGAAGCAGGAAAGCGTGTCGCTCTTGCAAATAAAGAGACTCTGGTGATGGCCGGCGAGTTAATGACAAAGGCCGCGCGTACCTCAGGCGCTGAGTTGTTGCCGGTTGACTCCGAACACAATGCGCTGCATCAGTGTTTGCGCGGAGAGAAGCGCTCCGAAGTTCGTCGAATAATCCTAACTGCTTCAGGCGGACCCTTTCGCACTAAGACAAAGACGCAAATGCAGGAATCGACTGTGTCGGAAGCGCTTCGTCATCCAACGTGGAACATGGGTGCGAAAATAACGATAGACTCCGCCACGTTAATGAATAAAGGACTTGAGGTGGTCGAAGCCCATTGGCTTTTCGGCTTCGCGCCTGATCAAATTGGAATCCTGGTTCATCCGGAATCTGTAGTTCACTCCATGATCGAGCTTGTGGACGGGTCCGTGATCGCGCAGATGGGTATCACCGACATGCGCCACGCGATTCAGTATGCCCTGACATACCCGGAGCGACATTCTTGTGAACTACCACCGCTCGACTTAACCGCCCTATCGGCGCTCCATTTCGAAGACCCGGATCTTGATCGGTTTCCTTGCATTGCGCTGGCCTACCGCGCCCTGCGCGGGGGCGGCACGCTGCCCGCCGCGATGAATGCGGCAAATGAAGAAGCGGTCCAGGCATTTATCGAAGAACGTATCCGGTTAACTGACATTCCGCTTGTGATCGAGGCAGTCATGGACGGGCATGATACTCAACCCGCTACTGAACTCGCCGCCATCCTATCGGCGGACAAATCCGCCCGCCTTTCAGCTACGGCCGAGATAGAAAAGTCATCAAAATCGTCCCGTCTGGTCGCCGAAAGGACCGTTTGACGCGAAGTTGACGGCCGCGTAAACTCAACTACGGCAACTTGGGATGGACTCGTGGAGTCTAAACCTCCGTTGAATCAAGTATTTACTGCAAATAGGAAAGAGATTTTCATAGATGAGCGTGGTTATTGGAATTTTTGCTTTTATCCTGATTCTCGGTGCAGCCGTGGTTTTACATGAGTTCGGCCACTTCCTGGTTGCAAAACTATTCAAGATTCGAGTGGAGACGTTTTCAGTCGGTTTTGGCCCGCGTCTGTTTGGAAGAAAATGGGGACAAACCGATTACCGCGTCTCTGCAATTCCCCTGGGCGGATACGTAAAGCTTGGCGGCGACGAGTCCAATGCGCCGCTTGAAGGCGCGGGCGCAATAGATATCCCACCAGAGGAAATGTTTAATCTTCGTCCGCGTTGGCAGCGGATTTTGGTTGCCTTGGCGGGCCCGGTGATGAATGTCCTGACGGCTCTGGCGATTCCCCTGGCTGGCGCCATGATGTATGGAGTCCCGGCTGTTCCAGCACCAGTGGTAAGCAGCATGTCCAGTGGCGGCGCAGCTGAAGCAGCCGGGTTGCAGCGCGGAGACAAAATCATTTCTTTTAACGGAATTGAAAATCCAAAGTGGGACACCATTCGCGGAGACGCCTTATTATCACCAGACCAACCTCTGCCGATGGTCGTGGAGCGCAACGGTCAACGCGTCCCGCTGAAGATAACGCCGATACCCCACGTTGAAGATGGCGAAACCGCCGGCGTGCTGGATTTCCTCCCCGACTACGGCGACCTACCTGTAGTGCTTCGTGACGTTACGCCGGATTCACCGGCGTCCGAGGCAGGTCTCCAACCAGGTGATCAGATTATCACGATCGCCGGACAACCAGTCCGAAGCGCCGAGCAGATTACGCGGTTTGTCAGTGAACACAAGTCTGAACCTATAACACTGACGGTAAA
>JALYXE010000453.1 GCA_030947265.1 Acidobacteriota bacterium | reverse complement strand
CGCGCCGAAAGCTCCTCCAAGAATCCCAATCGCAGCAGCGGTCAGTGCCCAACCCCAGCTAAACTCAAAAAAAAGACCATAGAACTGGTGGATCAAGTAACCGGCTGCAAAAGAAAGCATAAACCCGGCGAGCAAGCCCACGGCACTGATCAATAACGCTTCTGACTCGATGATGAAAACAATATAGCGTCGCGATGCCCCGAGCGCCTTCAGGATTCCTATCTCGCGTGTGCGCTCAGTGATGGTCGTGTACATCGCTAACATTACTACCAGGGCGCTTACGACTGCTGCCAATCCAACCAACACCCGCAAGAAGATGCCAAGGAAGGGAATGTTCTTCTCAATACTCATGAACAATTCGCGCGTGAGTTGAATTTTGTTCCCAGGCAGTCTTGCGTCGATTCGTTTTGCTACTTCGACCTGTTCATCGGGATTACGAACCTTTACTAAGATGTAAGTGCAGCGTCCCGACGACTCCAGAGCTTCCTGCATCGCCGGCAGCGTCATCTTTACGCGCGCGCCCGACTCGGGAGCGTATATTCCGGTAATCCTATATTGCTTATCGCCAAAAAGTTTGAGATTGCTGCCTACGCCGAGTTGATCATTGCGCCCCTTTGTTTCGTCAATAACAATTTCGTCCATCTTTTGGGGCGGACTTCCCGCGACAAGATGAATCTGGTTTACTCTCGCGAATGGTTCCCAATCCACCCCTTCGATCTGTTCAAAACCCAACCCACGGTGGCCCTGAAACACATATCTAATAACAGGAATCGCTTCTTCAACTCCTTCGATTTGTTTCAGACTTTCCACATACTTGGTGCTAAGGTTGGCAGTAGAAATCGTGAACTGCATCGAACCCGGCCGCGTGAAAAGGATTTCCGCACGCACGTTTGAAGCGCGCCGCTGCATGTCGCTCGACATGCCTTGAGCCAATCCGGTGAAAAGCATCACCAGACAAACCCCCAGAGCAATACCCGCAACGCTAACTAGCGTGCGAATGGGTCGCTGGCGAATGTTAGACACTACAAGATTGTCCATGAGGATCATAACAATAAGACATTTTGTTTAAAGCTACCAACGCGTTGCGCGGGTGACGCCCGCTATGAACAGGTGGATTCAATTATGAAGCTTAAAAAAAGACCAGTATTCCCCTTTTTCGTACTGACCCTGGCGTTAATTCTGGCGATCTTTCCGTCAGGCGGTCAGAGCTCTTCACTTAAGCGCCTGCAAATAATAATTCTCGGGACTACAGATCTGCACGGCAACCTCTTTCCCGTCGATTACTACACCAACAAGCGGGACAATCGGGGATTGGCAAAAATCGCGACTCTCATCAAGCAGGTCCGTAAAGAAAATCAAAATGTTGTTCTGATCGATTCGGGCGATACGATTCAGGGAACTCCACTCGAGTATTACCACAATAAAAAGAACAACCAGCCGCCGGATCCAATGATGCTGGCAATGAATGCGTTGCACTATGACGCAATGACCGTTGGAAACCACGAATACAACTTTGGCCTGAAGGTGCTCGAGAAAGCCCGAGCTGAAGCGGAGTTTCCCTGGCTGTCGGCCAACACTTACAACAAAGGAACCAGTCAAACTCATTACCAACCTTACATCGTCAAAGAAGTTGCAGGCGTGCGCATCGGAGTGCTGGGTCTGACGACCCCGGGAATTCCCAATTGGGAAAACGTGCCGAATTATGCGGGGCTGGAATTTCAAGAACCCTTGAACGAAGCTAAGAAGTGGGTTCCGGTCTTGCGCGAACAAGAGCGCGCCGATGTGGTGGTTGTAGCAATGCACATGGGCCTGGAGGAAGATTTGCGTACGGGTGAGATTAATCCCGGGCAAGTGGCGAATGAGAACCAGGCCATTACGATTGCCAGGGAGGTGCCGGGGATCGATCTCATCTTCATGGGCCATACCCATCGCGACGTGCCATCGCTCTATATCAACGGCGTGCTCCTGACTCAAGCAAACTATTGGGGCCGGCATCTCGCTCGTGTCGATCTTTATTTGGAAAACGATGGCAAGAGGTGGCGCATCTTTGCTCGTTCTGCCCGCACGATCCCCCCCGACGACAAGGTCAATCCCGATCAAGAGCTGATGAAACTAGGAGAGCCTTATGATCG
>JALYXE010000428.1 GCA_030947265.1 Acidobacteriota bacterium | reverse complement strand
CGTCTATCTCAAGCGCTTTGACCGCGGCCTCCTTGGCTTTTGGAAAACCATCTTTCGGTTGATGCACGCCGTAGATCACTTGCATGTTGTAGCAGTCGGCCAGGCCCGCATAAGCCGCAGCGTAGTTAGGATCCCTGTTGATTGCCTGTTGAAAGTAACTAATGCCCTGTTCCAGTCCTTCGGGTGTGCGCTTATTCCAGGAGTTGCGGCCCTTCAAGTAAAGCCTGTAAGCCTCCAACTGTTTTTGCTCTTCGACGTTCAACTTCAAGCGCAGGTTTTCAAAGATGTCGCGTGAGATTTCTTCCTGAACGAGAAGAATGTCAGCAAGCCGACGATCGTAATGTTGCCCCCAGATCTGCGAAACACTATCCAGGTCAATCAGGTCTGCCTGGATACTGATGGTGTCGCCGTGGCGATGCACCCGGCCGGTGACGACTGCGCGCACATTTAATTCCTGGCCCACCTTGCGAGGATCCACATTGCCACCTTTGTAATTGACCATCACGCTACGCGGAACCACACGCAATTGCGGAAGTTTGGTCAAACTGTTCACCAGGCTTTCGGCAATCTCATCATCAAGATACTCGGCATCCGCATCAGGCGAGTCGTCGACGAAGGGCAACACCGCTATCGACTGAATGGCGCTGGTGGTCGCTCCCGCTTTGCCCCTTCCGCTCAGGTAGGCAATACCGACGACTGTCGCCAGCACCGCTGCCAGGGTAAGCGCGACCGCCGGCACACGACGCGAAAGAAAAGTCCGATGTCCAACGTCCAAAGTCCAACGTCCGCGGTTCACAGTGGACGCACTCTTTTGCAGGGGCGCCGGCAGGGTAGTTCTCGAATTGTTGAGCTGGGGGCCAATGACCAGGTGGTCGTCGAGTGCGGGTACAACAAAATTGCCTTCACCATTTCTGTTTATCCGGTTCACTGGCGCGACGAAGCGATAACCGCGCCTCGGTACAGTTTCAATAAACTGTGGACCAGTGGCGCTCTCACCCAGCGCTTTTCTGAGAAGCGAGACGTTCTGCGTGAGATTGCCTTCTTCGACGAAAGTGTTAGGCCAGACCTTCTTCATCAGATCGTCTTTGGCGACAATCCGACCGTCGTTTTCCAGGAGAGTCAGCAGTATTTCGAACGCTTTGGGCGTGAGCGGAACAAGCTCTTCTCCGCGCAGGAGTACGCGTTCATCGGACTTCAAGCGGAAGCTGCCAAACTCATAGAAATCGTTTGTTTGCTGGCCCATTAGACTTTGAGAACCATCATTGAGGAAATATTGAGAGCTTCCTTAAGGACTTGCCGCGAGCCTTGGTCTACGCTTAGGCCAAACTAAGGAACCACCTTTACGAATTTGCCGGCAAGTCGGCCGTAATTGTAGTCCAAGCGTCACACCCCGGCAATGGAAAGAGATTTAAGTCCACTAGCGATTGAAGGTGGTAAGTCAACAATGCTGCGTATGGAGGCTCTCCCCATGATCACGCCGAAGAATCTCGCTGAAGGAATGGAATTTCTAATTACTCTTGTTCTGAGTGCAGTGGCCGGTCTGCTGGCTTTTCTTTTTGTCTCGTTAGTAGTCAACATTTTGGGACTGTCAGGCAGCTGAGGAGTATTCCAGATGGGTGGTCGTCGGAGACTCCTATCATTAAATGCGAGCCCGGCTATGCCGCCTGATGTGCGGAAGGTCTATGACCTTCCGGCACCTAGTGAGATTAGTGGGGCTGTGCCCCTGTCGGGTACTGGGGCGCAGCCCCAAGTATTAAGGAAGCTAACCCCCGGTGGGGCAGAGCCACCACCGCACATCAGTCGGCATAGCCGGTGATATCGCAGGGCGCCAAACTGGGGAACCCGGGGCTGGAGCTACTGCCCAGATCCTGCGGGCGAAGGCGCCCGCGCCCCAGTATTCAGTTAGCTTGGGACGTTGGACATTGGACATTGGACATTGGACGTTGGACCTCATTGCGACCAGGGGGTGGGTTTGCGTACCCAGCGGTGTTGCTTCAGCTGCTCGTATAGTTGCTCAGGCAGCGGGCCTGCATCACTAGCGTCGACGTTTGATTCAACGTGAAAGAGCTTGCGCATGCCCGGAATAATTGTGCTGACAGTTGGATTGGTAAGAATGAAGCGCAGGGCGAGCTCAGGCAATGTCAACTTTGATGAATGCTTCTGATTCCAATTTCGCAAAAGCTCTTTCAAAGCATCGGCACGTTCCACGCTTGGTATAAGATTCTCTGGGACGAAGTAGGTGTTGCGCCAATCACCTTCGGGCCATTTGCTTTCTTTTGTAAGCGTGCCCGTCAGTGTTCCCTCATCAAAAGGGACTCTCGCAATCACAGCCACCTTCATCTCCTCACACGCGGGAAATAAATCATCCTCCGGATTCTGATCGAAGATGTTGTAGATGACTTGTACCGAATCAATCTGCCCGGTCCTGATTGCACGCACGCCATTCCAGGGCTCCCATCGATTGAGACTGATGCCGATTGCGTTGATGAGCCGTTGGCTGCGAAGGTCGTCAAGCTTATAGAGCCAGCGGTCATCTCTTAACCAATCATCTTGCCAGGTGTGAAACTGAATCAGATCAAAACTTTCCAAACCGGCACTCTCCAGGCTCCGGTGTACATGCTCTTCAATGTGATCCGGCGGATAAGATTCTTTCAGACTAAACTCGGGCCGCGCGGGCCACTGTCTATTCTGTGGCGGGATCTTCGTCGCGGTGTAAAGCTGCTTGTCGCGATTGGCGCGAACGGTCTGCCCAAGGAGTCTCTCACTATGGCCCTCTCCGTAGGCGTACGCGGTGTCGAAAAAGGTGCAGCCTTGATTTACCGCGGCCTGCAAAGACTGAAGCGACTGCTGATCATCCGAGTCTGGCCAGCTTCCCATTCCCCACATCCCATAGCCAATCTCGCTCACCTGCCAACCTATTCGGCCGAATTGTCTGTATCGCATGCTGCCTCCGTAAGCGGTCAGTATAGTGCAAAAGCAGAGAGCAAACAGCAAACAGCAAACAGCAGACAGTAAACAGCTG
>JALYXE010000378.1 GCA_030947265.1 Acidobacteriota bacterium | reverse complement strand
CACGAATACAAGCGACTTGATGGCCTGGTAAAACTTCGCGTAACTCTGGATCAATGAGCGCGCACTCGTCAATAGCGATTGGGCAGCGTGTGCGAAAACGGCAGCCAGCAGGCGGATTAATTGGCGTTGGCACATCACCTTGCAGAACGATGCGTTCGCGTTTGTGTTTGGGATCCGGAACGGGAATAGCCGAGAGCAGGGCTTTCGTATATGGATGCAGGGGCGTCGCGTAAAGCTCGGCCGCGGTTGCGACCTCTACAATTCGGCCGAGATACATCACGGCCACGCGAGTCGAGATGTGTTCCACCACTGCCAGTCCATGCGAAATGAACAGATACGCAAGGCCAAACTCTTTCTGAAGATCCTGCAGCAGATTGACGACCTGAGCCTGCACGGAAACGTCGAGCGCTGAGACTGGCTCATCGGCGACGATGAGTTTAGGGTTAAGTGCGAGCGTGCGCGCCACGCCAATGCGCTGTCGCTGACCTCCCGAAAATTCATGGCTGTAACGGTTGCGGTAATCCGGATCGAGTCCGACTTTTTTCAGCAATTCCACCACCCGCTCGCGTCTTTCCCGCCTGGTGCCAACCTTATGAATGACTAACGGCTCGGCGACAATGTCACCCACTTTCATGCGGGGATTCAGCGACGCATAAGGATCCTGAAATACTATTTGCATCTCACGACGCAGCTCTCGCATTTCCGACTTACCTAACGAAAGCACATCGCGGCCCTCAAAAATAATTTCGCCGGCCGTAGGTTCGATGAGCCTCAATAAACAACGGCCCACAGTGGACTTGCCACAACCTGATTCGCCCACCAGCCCCAGCGTTTCACCGTGAAAGATCTCAAACGACACGCCATCTACTGCGCGCACGACATCGTCGCTACCTTCGACAGCAAAATGCTTTACCAGCCCGCGCACGCTCACCAGTTCGTTCTGTTGCGCTTCAGCTGTCGCAGTTAGCATTCCGTTTTCCATTTGTATTTTTCATTTCTTATCTCATTTGTCATTGGTCCAAAAGTTTTCCGAAGCTCCAAACGTCTCTCAGCGAACCGTTTAGATAGGGCACTTGTGCCCCGTCGCGCGGGCGGACAAGTCCGCTTTCTAAGCGATGGGCGGTGTAGCAACGCTATTTGTCATTGGTCTCGAAGATTGATGAATGCAGCGATGACAAATGGAAAATGATTTTGTGTCAGATCGCAAGATCTCACTCCGGAAGACTCAACTCTGTTTAGATGGAGTTCGCTTTCGTTATTGTTAATCTGCGTAATCTGCGGATACATTCGGCTGCTGATGATCCGCCGCCACGGCAGCGGCCAGATCGAAAAGCACACAACGCACTTTCGCTCCACTTTCAAGATTGTAGAGCGGAATCTCCTCCTCGGTGCAGCGCGGAATGCGGTATGGACAACGGGGAGCAAAGTGGCAGCCGGGCGGAAGGTCGGTCGGGCTCGGTACAACGCCTTCGATGGTCTCCAACCGTTGCGCCCTGGCGACACTAGCGCTTGTCAGCTTGGGGACAGAACGCAACAACCCTTCTGTGTAGGGATGCTTGGGGCGCGCAAATAATTCCTCAACGGAAGACTCTTCGACGATGCGCCCCGTGTACATCACAGCAACGCGATCAGCAACTTCGGCGACAACTCCCAGATCGTGCGTGATTAGGAGTACGGCCAACTCCCGATTTTTTCTCAGCTCGTCCAACAGCTCGAGAATCTGGGCTTGAATCGTTACGTCGAGAGCTGTGGTCGGCTCATCGGCGATTATGAGTTTAGGATCGCAAGCCAGCGCCATGGCTATCATCACGCGTTGACGCATTCCGCCCGAGAGCTGATGGGGATAATCGTCGACGCGGCGAGCAGGATCGGGAATCGAAACTTCGCGCATGGCCTCGATTGCGGCGGCGCGCGCAGCTTTGCGCGAAAGCTTTCGATGCAATCGTAGTGCTTCGGCAATCTGTTCGCCGACTGTGAACACGGGATTAAGCGACGTCATCGGATCCTGAAAGATCATCGCAATGTCGTCGCCGCGAATTTGCCGCATTTCGGCTTCGGACAGTTCTAGTAACTGCTTATCGTCGAACATTATCTCGCCGGCAACAATCTTCCCGGGCGGCGCAATCAATCGCATGATCGAAAGCGCGGTTATCGACTTGCCGCATCCCGATTCCCCTACTAAACCGAGTAACTCCCCACGATCGAGATAAAAACTGACTCCATTGACGGCCCGCACCAGACCCGCCCGTGTCGGGAAATGGGTCTGGAGACTTTTGACTTCGAGTAGATGCGACATTGTCTGGTTTGAAAAATCTCCTAGTAGAGGTTGAAGTTATACTCAAGTTGAATGTACATGGATACGAAGTGGCCGTCTTTGATTGCCGGAATGAACTTTATCTGGCGGGCAGCCGCGATCGCCTTCTCGGTCAGTCCATTAGGCAGGCCTGACATAACGCGGATGCCAGTTACAGCACCAGACGAGGAGAAGACGCACCGCACGACTACAGTTCCGGTGACTTGGTTTTTTCGGGCATCCTCGGTATAGCTTGGCTCCGGCTTGATAAACACTCTGGCTTTGCTAGTTACGTCCTTGCCACTAAAAACCCGGGGTTCACTGCTTTCACTTAGCTTGGATGCGTCCGAGATCGGCTGTTCGCCAGGTCCATCGACTATCTCAGTGCCTTGCGGGCTTTTCTCAAGTCTTATGGATGAAAGGAATTTTGG
>JALYXE010000337.1 GCA_030947265.1 Acidobacteriota bacterium | reverse complement strand
ACTTCATCAAGCAGTCCCTGCCGCCCCACATAGACGAAGTCCTTCGACTGGTAAGCGTGATAAAGCAGGTAATCGTGACCGCGGGCATCGCTGACGATGGTGCCGTGACCAGGACATTTCCACTGCTCGCTGCCCGCAAGAATTGGATTGAGTGGATTCTTTTCCCATGGACCAAGCAGTTTTCGCGATCGCGCCACACCGAGTGCATAGTTACACTCGCGACCGCAACACGCGTTGCCGGAATAGAAAAGATAGAACCATCCGTTCCGCCGCAGGATGGCGGGCCCTTCAACCAGTTGTGCTTCCCAGGGTTCTGTATTGCGCAGGATCTCAGTCTTTTGCCCTTCGAGCTTCGTGCCGTCTTCCGACAAAGGTTGGGCCCAAAGAGGAGTTGGCTTGCCCACGCTGTTGCCGTCTTCTTTCCAGATCAAATAACGGCGACCCTGCTCATCTCTCGCGGGAAACGGATCAATCGATCCCACTTCCTGACAGATTAGAGGTCCGCGATCCTTGTAAGGACCCGATGGGAGGGCCGCAACGGCCACCGCCACGCATAGCGGCCCATTTTGCTTCCGACCGACGTAATAGACGAAGTAACGACCTCGATCCTCCGATATTTCAGGGGCCCAGAAATTTCCGACGGCCCAGGCGGGTCGCTTGCTAAATACCACGCCGGCAATCCTCCAATTGACCAGATCTCGCGAATGGAGGAGAGGAAACTGCGGTCCCCATTCAGAAGAAGTTGCAGTGGCCCAGAAATCTTTGCCGACGCGAATCACGGAAGGATCGGGAAAGTCACCGGACAGCACTGGATTCTTATACGTAACTGGCCGCTGCGCTCCGGCGAAAAAAACTGATGCGAAAACTACCGTCGCCAATGCCAGCCCAGGCATAGGAACGCGCCTGTATTGCGAAAGCTGCGAACGGCGAGTCACTGACAGCATTGTGAAATGGACTCTTAGGTCCATCGAAGTGGTCATGGCTTATCTACCTCGTATTCATTACGTCGAGCGAGGTGGTACACCGGCAAACTCCTCAGTAGCGTTGGGACTGTGCCGCTTGGCATTCATTATCCCGGCAAGTGTTTTAGTTCCGGCTTCATTATCTCTTACCAGCCCGGTAGAGCCGCGCATTATCAAGTAAGTTGGCACGTGAAGCTCCACTCCTTCCTGGTCAGGGTGTTCGACTGTAAGCATGAGCGCTTCAACCGCCGAGCTCCCTAATACGGAGCGAGGTAAACAGACCGTAGTCAGGTTGGCGAGCGACGCAAACGCGATGTCGTCAAACCCCACGACGGAGATATCTTGCGGAATCTCGAGGCCGGCCGTACGAAATTCCTGCATCGCCCCCAGCGCCATCAGGTCGTTGGCGAACATTACTGCCGTAGGAAGTTTCTCCGCCGACAATATCTGATTGGCAGCTCGCAGCCCCCCCTCGAGCTTAAAGTTGCCTTCATAGATTTTTGGGGCGACGGAACCGGGCAGATATTTCGTGAGCCCGGCGCAAAAGGAATTGCGCCTTTTAATAGCCGAACGCAAGTGTTGCGGCCCACCGACAAAAGCGATGTCACGATGGCCCAAAGAAATTAGATACCTGAGAGCCTCTTCGATACCTTCGTAGTAATCAACGCAAAGGTTGCTCCGATTAACGCCCGGCGCGTCCAAATCAAGAAAGACTACCGGTACATGACGCCGCGCCAGGCGGTCAACCAAATCCATGTCGAATTCTGAGGTCATGAGAGCCACGCCAGCCACATTACGTTCAATAAACCGCTTCACGTAGTGGGAAGTTCGCTGCGGATCATAGTTGCTATTTGAAAGCATGACGTCGAAGCCGCGCTCGAATGCGGCTGCCTCAATGCTTTTTACCAGTTCAGGGAAGAACGGGTTAATGATGTCAGAAATGAGCAGACCAAGAATATGGCTGCGTCCCGAAGCCAGACTGCGAGCGTGGGCGTTTGCATAATAGTTGCATTGCTCGATTGCGACGAGCACTCTGGCCCGCGTTTCTTGCGACACAAACCTGCTGTTGTTGATGACGTGCGAGACGGTGGCAGTGGAAACGCCAGCCTCGCGGGCCACATCTTTAATGCTCATATCTTTAAGATCTAACTTGCAGTGTTATCACTGAGACCGAAGCGCCACGCAGAGCAATAGTAAACTCGTTGTTTACCGGCATTCGGGTTCGCGCAAGCGACACGGCATTCGGGGTTGAAAAACTATTTGATGAATCAGCGGTCGCGGACGAAACCACCTCGATTTCGGCGCTGGGCGCCAATTTCACTCCAGGTACCTTTAAGGTTGTCATTATTCGCGCGCCACCTACATTCACCAGTTTGACAAAAATTCGACGGCCGTCGGCCGATCGACTTACACTGGCGTCAAGGACAGGAACCTGTTTCCCTTCACGGCTTGAGTCGAATGTTGGACTTTGGACCTCTGTCGATAGGCGTTCCGCTCCCAGATGTTCACTATAGGTCTGATTAACCAGGTAGAGTGGCGAAACGAACAAACCGTGACGTCCAGCTTGAATAATTCCTCCCGGCCAGCCATTGACCAGATCCGAGACGGCGCTGAGTTCGACCAGATCGCCGGCGCGTTCAAATACATTCAATAATCGCGCACCATAGAGCGCCGACACCATCGAATATTGCTGGCTAATCGGTAGATCGAGTCCCCATTCGTTAATGGCCAGTTTAATGGGCCGTGAGGGCTCAACTTCTCGGATCAAGGTCTGAACGGTCGAGTAAAATTGTTCATAAAATAGCGGCCGCGCCATCAGGTTAAGAGGATCGCCCGCCATCTCCGCGCGCCCGTAATAGTGATGAATAGCCAGATAGTCGATGTTCTTGCCCGCATTGATCAGCACCGTGCGGTTCCATTTCATGTCGTTATCACCGACGGCGATCAGCTTAATTGTCGGATCCACTAAGCGCATCGCGGACGCATAACGATCGCAGTTCCGCGCATAGGTCTCGGCATCGCTATGACCCCGCACCCAGTCTCCCCAGATCTCGTTGCCAAGTTCCCAATACTTGACTCGATAAGGTTCAACATGGCCGTTTCTCGCGCGCAGACCACCGTATTTTGAACTGGTTGGGCCATTGCAATACTCCACCCACGCTGCCGCCTCTTCAGCGGTAGCACCGCGCCCTTCAACATTGACGGTCAGCGAAGGCTCGGCGCCGACGTTACGACTGAAGCGAGCAAATTCATCGGTGCCAAAGTCGCTGGGCTCGAGTTCGTTTTTCCAGGAAAGATTGGTCCAGGTTACTCGTTCATCGCGTGGGCCAACGCCCCACCTCCAGTGATAATCCTGGGCGACATTTCCTCCGGGCCAGCGAATGAATGCGGGATGCAGCGCCTTCACACGCTCAAACACATCGGGCCGTACGCCGTCAACCGCGTCTTCAGGAATGAGCGACACTTGATCCACCCACACGCGACCGCTGCCGGAAAAAAGAATTGCCAGACGTGCCAGCGGATCGGTTTTCTGTGGATGCAGATGAAACTCGTATTTCTTCCAGTCTCCATTGATCGACTGGAGATCAGTTTCGGCATAGGGTTGCTCGTCCGGCACTTCTGCCTCAAGCGCCACCGAGACACGTCCCTGGTAGCCGATGGTCGCAGCAGTCCCTGTAGTCCCGGTAGTTTTCGCCCAGAGATAACCTACATATCCGACGCCGCGCTTCACCGGCAGCCCGCTTTGATATACACCGTGGCGTGGGATAACTCCGTCGCCTACATCTACCCGCAGCGAGTGCTGATGAGCATTTTCTTCGTGCCGGGCCGGATAAGAGACGGAATCATCCCAGAGAAAATTAATGCCATAATCGTCGTTACGATTGTCCGGGTAACGCTCCCAATTGCGTGACAATCCGATTGCATTGGGGGGTTCTTCAAAACTACGATTGCGAATCAGTTCCGCATGCAGGCCTCCCTTGATGCCTTCGAACATGAATTCCAGGAATTGACCATAGAGAAGAGGACTAATCTTTCCGGCAACTTTGTCCGCATGAATGGTGACCGTGGCGCTTGCCGGGATAGCTGGCTGCGCCGGCGTAACCGGCGTCGGCGAAATAATGAAGGACAAGAGCAGCACCGCTGACTCAAATAGCAGCGCTTTCTGCCCTATCCTATTTGGATTCACTCTCATGTTTGCCAGTCAAACTCGCCGTGTTACTCGCCTCTTTATTCTTGGCGGTACTCTGTATTCGGCGAAAAACCGGGTCGGTCGACATAGTCGATCATCGCATCAAGCAAACGCGTGGCAAATGGATCATCACCATACTTGTCGAAGCGGAATGTGGTTGCGAGAAATGCGCCCTTGCCGGCTCGCAATTGCACCACAAGTGCCGAGTTATTGTTGAGCCAGCCGTAAAAGACTCCAGCAAGCACATCGTCGTAGTTTTGAGGGGTAACTCCTTCTATCACGTACCGCGGCACAATGTGCTGGGACTCAAAGCCGAGGATCTTAGTTACTGCCACCTCACGAAACGGATCCGCATCGCTGCGCACCCAGTTGAAATTTGTGACCCAGTTGCCATCAAGATCAGACCCGGCACGGGGTGTGGCCTTTAAAGAAGCGTTTGTTGGAAATGCATCGCTTGAGTCAGCTATGACGACCGCACGTCCGCCCCTTCGCAGATGGTTTTCAACAAAATCATCCAGAGTGGTCGCGATCATCAACAAGGCAGGCGCGCGTTTCTCAGCCTGACCAGCCTCATAACCAGCTGCTGTTAAGGCCCGCCGCAACTGAGGGTTGCTGTTCCTAGGATCGTAGAAGGTTAGAGCCTTGCGCGGCGCGCTCGCTGGTTTCATCGCTGGGTAGATAAAAAGCTCATAACTATTCTCGGCTATCAATGAACCGTCAACCCCATGAAGCTCGAGCCGAAGTTGCTCGCGTCGTGGCTGATTAACTACCGGCGCCACGAAGGAGAACGACTGCAGTGATTCGACACTCGCGCGCGCGCTGGAATACCCGCTGGAATGCCGGTTGGCATTATTGAGCGAAAACTGACCCCTCGCACCGGTATCGGTCGACCACGAGACTGTCGCACCTTCAAAGCCTTTGCCGCTGTAGTGGGAAAGAAAAGTGGCAACTTCAACTCGCTCACCACTTCCATAATTTACCTTTGATGTGCGCGCGAGTATGACATCCGGCTGTTGAATCTTAGCTATTTCGGCGGCGTAGACTTTTGGGTTGCGCCACATGTCCATCAGACCATTCGCTTCCCAGTTGATGTCCGTGAACTCGGTAATGACATAGCCTTGAATCGATGGATATCGCCGAATCTCTTCGATCTCGTGCTTGAGGGATATGAACTGGTGCCACTCGGTCGCCTCGGCCAAAGCGTTGTAATCACCAAAGAGTTTGTAGAACTGGAACTCCCGGAAACGCCCCAACACTCCCGCTGGCCGCGTGACAGGTCGGCCGCCGAAGTCGCGCCCGAACCACCACGGCAGATCCTTCGGCAGTTTTGGCAGACCCCAATTACCAAATTCTGAAACTACTAATGGCTCCTTGCCAGTAGGCTCCGCGTCACCGAATGGGCTGAAGTTCCATTTGGGACGCGCGGCAAAATCCGCCACCCAATTGTCAAATGCTTCATGGTCGTCGGGAACCGAGTTGTAGCGGTGGTTGTCTTCAATGTCGGTCTTAATGTGGAAATTATCGCAGCAGGCGCTGTTGTCTACGATTAGTCGGCCCAGCGGCGCCGTCAATTTTCTGGCTCGTTCGTAGGCCGCACGCAACCACCGCCGCTGGTCCTCTTGCTTGAGATCAGCGCCCCACGATTCGTTAACGATGCTTTGAACGACAATGCTCGGATGGTTCCAATCGCGTTCGACCATTTCGCGAAAAGTCTTTTCGCCGCGCTCAGCTGCAGTTGCGGTAAAGTGATTAGAGTCGTTCCACGAGGGAATCTCGTACCAGACAAGCATGCCCACTTCGTCGGCCGCACGCAGGTACGTAGGATCGCAAACCTTGATGTGGCAGCGCAGCAAGTTCAAACCCATTCGCCTGGCTTTGAGCATCTCGTCGCGCACATACTCCGAGGAGGGCGGCGTGTAGATCGTCTCCGGATAAAAATCCTGATCCAGCGCGGCGATCATGTAGAACGACTCTCCGTTAAGGTAGAACTTGCCGTCGCGCGCTTCGAACTGGCGGAACCCGAAACGGTCTGTCACCTCGTCGTTCCCCAATGTGACGACGACTGTGTACAAAATCGGCTGCCTAAGGCTCCACAGTTGGGGCGCCGGGATGCGACCTTCAAAATAAACGTAGTCGTTTACGGCAACACCCCGTCCGCCCTTGAGTTTGAGATCGAAACCCTTACCGGCTGGATCAGTCACGCGCACATGGATGAGATCGAGGACTGTCTGTTGCCGCACTTCCCGGCCCGAAGTGGGACCAGGCGGTGGCGACGGTGGCATTGGTGGTGGTGGTCCAAGGTGCGCATTAGAGAAAACTAACACGCTCACGCTTCCATCAAGCTTTGCGGTGACCTTAACGCTCGTGATGTACTCCTTAGGTTTAAGCTCAAGCCAGACGGGCTGCCAAATCCCGCCAGTCTGCACATACCAGTTCTGCTTGCCGTGGGGGATTTCGTTATAAAGCATTCCGGGGAAGCGCGCACGGTTTTCCTTCTCATCCATCGGCGGGTCGACGACGCGTACTACCAGGTTGTTCACTCCCGCGCGCAAGGCATCGGTAACATCGAACGTGAATGGGGTATAGCCGCCCTCGTGAGTACCAACAGCCTTGCCGTTTACGAATACTTCGCTGTAGTAATCGACCGCGTCGAAGCGAAGCAGAGCGCGGCGGCCGTCGCGTAAGGCCGGCGTCTCGAAGGTGGTGCGATACCAGCCCACGCCCATGTAGTCACGTAAGTCCTCAAACTGCGCATTCCACGACAGGCCCACGCGCACTCGTCGCCAATTTTGAGCTGGAGGCAAAGAGGTAATCTGAACGGCGCTGGATTTGTCAGCAAAGAAAAACCACTTCTGGTCAAGCTTGATGCTCTGCGCCGTCGCGGCGCTCGAGAGCAACAGTATGAGACAGGCTACCCTGGCCGCCAGGATTACTTGAGATAGAGGACCGCTCTTTTTTTGTGCCTGGTCCATCGTTTCAGAAGAAGAATTTACTCCCACGGCCTCACGACTTCGCCGTTACGACACGAACATCGTCCCAGTTGTTTTCGGATGAGCCGTAACCATTGAGCATGAGATGAAAAGTGCGCGGCATGTTACGAATAGTGTGTCGCATTCCTTCTTCTCCATTGAGCATGAAAAGGAATTCATCGCCGCGTCGCACAATTCCTATGGTGGGGTTCTTAATTTTTGTACCAAGCTTGCGATTATCCAGACGTTCGCCTGTGCCATCGACGATGGACCACGCTTCAAAAGTGCCCTCGCTGGTAAGAATCCACTCAACCCGATTACGTCCCGAGCTATCGAAAAGCAGAGTGAGGCTGGCGAAACCAAGGGGCATCGATTTGGAGCCTGCATCAGGCAAACCCGGCCCAACTCTGGCAACCGTACCTTCAACAATAAACCGATCCCCGCTGAATGATGGTTTGCTGCGGACGCCGGCGCGCGACCCACTTACGGCGCGCTGGCGGAGTTGGCCGTCCTTTACTTCAATCTTACCGCCCGAGCCGCCCTCGAAAGTAAACCTCTCCCACTTGACCTGATCTAACTCAGCTTCGTTGAAATCATCCTTCCATTCCTCAAATGCAACCGGTGGCGTCTGAGCCGGCTTCTGGGCAAGCGTGAGCGGCATAGTGCTGCAGGCAATCAAAAAAAGAAAATAAGAGCGATAAAAGGTTTGCATATCAACTACTCCTAATCAGGTTGAACTTCAGTTCTAAAAGAGCACCGTGGCCAGGCGCCGCACGATATCGCGCCGCTCGTTTTGCGCTTGTTCTTTTTGGCGCTCGCTCAGTTGCTTGAATTTTGCCAGTTCAGCCTGCCCTTCCGGCTGACGCTTCAGCCGGACGTAGACGCGCCCAAGCTGGTAGTGCGGCTCTGCCAATTCGGGTTGCAGAGCGATCACATGCACCAAAACTTTGGCCGCCTCATCAAGACGGTTGGTGCGAAAGTAGAGCTTACCCAGGGCAAGACGCGAAGGCGCAAACAAGGTCTCCAGGGAGATCGAACGGAGCAGGTGCGATTCGATTCTTTTAAAGTCGGGTGTCGTTTCCCAGAGCAGTGCGTCGGCAGCGAGATAATGGACCACTGGCTGCTTCTCATCAAGCGCCAGCGCTCGTTCATAGAAGCTTACGGCTTCAGCAGAACGACCCTGTTCCCTTGATATCAATCCCAGGTAACTAAGCGCGGGAACGAATCGAGAATCCACCTCAAGAGATCGCTGAAAAGCCTGAGCGGCTTCATCTGACTTGTGGGCAGCAAAGTGCGCTATGCCCAGGGCAAACCAGATTCGGGGAGAGCGCGGAAAGATCTCCAGCGCCTCTTTGAGCCGGATCACGGCTGCGGCGGGTGCTTGCGTGTCAGTTAAGAGCATTCCATAACGGAAGCGGTAAAACTCGTTCTTTGGATCATGCTCGATGGCCAGGCGCATGGCTGGAATCGCGTTCTCAATATGGCCAGTCTGCTCATAGACGTCGGCAAGGGCTGCATAGATTTGCCCCGCCTGAACACCGCGCGCGACAGCCGCTTCAAGTGTGCGCCCGGCGGCGCGTATGTCCTTGCGTGCCAGATGGGCGCGGGCGAGCAGTAAGATGACTTTGACGTCGTTCGGGTCCGCGCCGGCTGCGGCGTTCAATTCTTCAATTGCTTCCGACAGAAGTCCGGCGTCGAGCAAGGCTGTGCCCAGTTCCGCTCGCGCTGACGGCTCGAGCTCTCCGCCGCTGGCCGCTGCCGGCATCTCGGCGTAACGACGAAAGTAAAGCGTTGCAGCAGCAGTGTCTTTGAGACGGAGTGCGGTGATAACCAATGACCTCGCGATCTCCGCGTCGGGCGCAATTGCCCACGCGCGCTCGAATAACGAACGCGATTGCCGCAACCCTTCGGGCGTGCCGGTGGCAAAGCGAATCTGCGCCAGGTTGACTAGAGCGCTCGGTTGATCGGGATTGAGCTTAAGTGACGTCTCAAACTCGGCTGCTGCTTGCGCGGCACGCCCGAGGCGTAGCAGACTGGCGCCGTGATTATTGTGCGCCGAAGGCAGACCCGGCGCGGCGGCCACGGCGGCGGCGAAGTGGCGCTGGGCGGTGGCAAGATCGTCCCCACGGTCGGCGAGTACGCCGAGGTACGTGTGCGCTTCCACGCTCTGCGGGCTGGCGACGAGCGCGCGCTCAAATAAAGTTCGCGCTGTGGCGAGATCGCCTCTACCCAGCGCAGCAGCTCCGTCTTTGATGAGGGCGGCCGAGCGCTCCGACCGCGCTGAGTTTTGCACGATGGCGCGCTCCGCTTGCGCATCAATGTTTACCTGCCCGCCGACGATAAGCACACCAATTAGAAGCCCTCGCCAAAAATGTGTAATTATCGGGCGGTTCATCTTCTCTGAGGTGGGCGCTTGAAAGCGCTGGAAAGACAAGCGGCGCGGGAAGATTCTTAGAACTTCTCCCGCGCCGCTCGCATGGTAGTGACTCGGATTAGAAGATGAACCTAATGCCGAGTTGCATTTCGCGCGGTCGGTAACCCTGGTCGACGTTGGCCAGCCCGAAGTTCCCGTTATTCAGATTGGTCTCATCCCCACCCAGGAAAAAGCGATGCCGGTTCAGAAGGTTGAAGACCTCTGCACGGAACTCTAAGGTCGTGGTTTCAGTCAGACGCGTCTTCTTAATCAGACTTAGATTCTCACTCAAGAAAGGCAATGCGCGCGCGCTGTCGAGCACCGGGGGCGCAGTACCGAAGAACCGCAGCGGATTGGCGTAGTAAGAGCGGTAATTCGGA
>JALYXE010000328.1 GCA_030947265.1 Acidobacteriota bacterium | reverse complement strand
GTCGTACCGTTGAGAGGGCCCGCAAGGAAGTCAAAAATAGTTGCGGCAGCTCGGATAGAAGGTCGAACCAATCAACCGAACCTCACTTGACACGACCCGGCTTCATAGAAGGGGGCATGCCCCCGCTCCGGAAGGGCGCGAATCGCTCACTTCTGCTTATCACTCAGCAACGCGCGGGCTACGGAAATGAGGGCTGTCGCGCGCGGGGCCTCACCTTCGAAACTGCGCGCAAGTTCAATTGCCTGCGTGGCATTCTCCTGCGACAGCACACGAAAGACTCCAGGCAAATTGAAGTCATCAACCGTGCTGCTGCGCAATGAAGTCATATTTTTGGTTTGCAGCCGCATCTCCAGCCGCCCGTCCTCACCACTGAACCCTTCGGCGGAGTTGGAAGCTTTGGCGACCTCCAGCAGTGTCTCCCATGCACGCCCGCGGTCCGTCGCCACGAAAGCGTTGGCGACTGCGACGAGCGCACGCGGCCGGTCGGGATCGGAACCATCAATACGACGCGCCTCGACCGCAGCTTCTGCGATGAGGTCCAAAGCCTTCTCGCGATCCGCAGGCGGTAAAGTCTTAGCCACTTGAGTTAATAACCAAACTCTCTGAATGTGCGTCAGTTCGCCCTTGCTAGCCAGAGTCAGCGCTTTCTCAGTATCTTTTTTCTCAACCGCGGTCAGTGCCAGCGTCATATCCACGTAGGGCCTGGCTTGTTTGCGCAGCTCGCTCTCATCGATTTTTTCCGTGAAGTCGCGGGCGCGCATGTCGCCCTTCTGCGCCGTTTTGATAGCCAGTTGCAGATAAATGGCGTCACGTTCAGCCGAGGTCTTAGCTCGGTCAATTCGATCAAGCGCCTTTTCAACGTCTTCAGGTGGCCGAACGGGAGCAATACCTTCCTGTATCAGACGATTATCGTCTTCATCGCGCATTTCCCGCTGATCAGCACCTTGTCCGAGGACCGCCATTTCGCTGCGCAGTTGGTCTACTGTTTCTTTCGCTGCATACTGTTCGAAGAGCGGCATCAGTCGCTTGATGACCACGTATTTACCCTGTAGGCCAGACGTGCTGCGATCTTGTTCGCGCGCTGGCGAAGGGCGCAGGAGAACCTGGGCAGCCGTGCGAAAGAAGGCATTACGCAACTCCGGCGTAACCTCCGGCGCCGAAGTGCGTTCGTTCATTTGCGACCACTGCTGGCCACCGCCGGGCTCGATGGTAATGAAGAAATGTGGCGTGAATAAGTAGGAGGAGAGCAGCGAGATAGTATTGGCGTCTGACTGTAAGTCCGTTTCTGCTGTCGCGAGCATCCGTGCATAACGTTGATCCGCCGCCGAGGGATTCTTATTGCGGAGGAACGACAAAAAGTTGATGCCCTCCATCGTCACAGAGCCGAGCGCGGGATCGGCAAACTGCAACGCGCGCGCGACGTCGGTATCAAGTAATTGATTCGCCAGACGCAATCGCTGTTTGAGCGCCGCCGATGAGTCGAACGGATCTGTGCGCGTCGTCGAGCTGGCATCGGTTGCTTCTCGCGTGCGCGCGTCTTTAAGTTTATCCAAAAGTTCTTCGCCCAGCGCGCGGTCGCGTTTGGCCGCCAGCCGCAAGACTTCGGAGCGCAGATCGGGTGCCGCAGCTAAAGCGAAAGATCCGTTGCCGGCCTGCTGGCGTTGGCGTTCTTCTTCAGTGCGTCGCGCGGATTCCTGATTGGCAAGTTCAGCCGCATCCCAGGCTTTGCGAAAGAGTGCGCGTCCCTGCTCCGGGTCAGTATCCCAGAAGGCGTCCGCAATCCGAGAAAGCGTACGTGCGCGCAACTTCTGATCGGGATAACTGCGCGCTTCATTGGCCAATGAAACTAATAGCGAGAGTGCCAACGCGCGTTGTTGTTCGACCCTGGCTTTAGTTGCGGCAGAATTAGATTTCACTTTGATCGCAGGCTTGGATGGATTGTCGACGGCCTTCGCTTGCGAACCTGTTTTCTCCGAGGTTTCTTGAGCGAAAATTACTGGCGTCAGCGAAAAAAGAAGGAGGAATGCCAAAACGAGAGGTAAAAGATAAGCCTGCAAGACCATATTATTCTCCTGCGAAAAGTTTTGGGAACGAAGATAGCCGAAGGAATTAAACGTGTCAGGCGAGATTCAGTTCCAGAAAAAGGTTTGGAGTGCGGTGACCTGTCACCGCTTTGGCCAGCGGCGGCCATGCGCCGCTTTTTTGTCACGTAGTCGTTCAGCCGCCGAATGCTGCGACAGGTCGCAGTGACCAAAGCGCCGACAAGCGGGGTCCCCACGCGGGCAGCCCGCGTGGGGTGCTCATGTCGGCGAACTCCAAATCAGACAGCAACCACTTCCAGCTCAGGATCGATCTCCTGCTTCAGCATGCCCTCGATTGCCATCAGCGTACCGGTGAGCGAGCTGGGGCAGCTGCCGCAAGCGCCCTGGTAACGAATGCTCAGAGTGTGATCCTTCAGACCCAGTACTTCAAGATAGCCGCCATCACCCATCAGTGCCGGGCGCACTTTTTCATCCAGTATGTCGTTTATTTTCAGCAGGCGCGGATCGTCGCTGGTTACCGCAGCGATTGCTCCGCCAACAGCAGCCGCCGCACCCGCGGGGGAATTAACAGCCTGGGCTGCTCGGATCGGCACCGCGAGAACAGGGAGCAAGTCATCCCAGTCGCCTTCGTCATCTTTTTCGACTGTAATCATCCGGTCCATGTAGAACACGGAGACCACGTGGCCCACTTCAAACAACGACTTAGCAAGAGAATCGTTTTCCGCCTGATCAACTGAGCTAAACGAATGCGTCGTTCCATTGCTCACGGCTTCTCTCAAAATAAACTTGACCGCATTTGGATTAGGAGTTTCTTCGATATCACTTATTTTAGGCATTGCTCAGTCTCCGTTTGTTAACCATCATTACGATGATAGGGATTTTTCAAAGTTGACTAACATCCATTATAACGAGTTTGGAGGTGAAGCGCAGTGGCGGCGGATTGTTACTGAGCTTCGGCCACAAAATAGGCAAAAAAACGCCTTGCTTTAGGAGCAAACAGCTATTGCCAAAGAACTACGGCGGGCATATACTCCGTCCCCTCACTTGCCCCCCCTTTCATTTAAGGTGAGCCAAGTTGAGATAGAGGCAGGCGATTGCGAGTGTCGCTTGCCTCTGCTTTTTTGAGGCCAGATGCCAGATGCCAGATGTCAGATGCCAGATGTCAGATGTCGG
>JALYXE010000314.1 GCA_030947265.1 Acidobacteriota bacterium | reverse complement strand
CTGCTTCCGTGATCAGCGTCCAGGTAAGAAATATCTACAACGTTAAGCAGACGGCTGCGAAAGTGAAGGAGCTACTAGGGAGTTCCTACATAACGGTTGATTGGCAGGAAGCGAATCGTCCGCTGTTTACGGCCCTGGCGTTTGAGCGTCGTATCGGCGTTGTCATCATTGCTCTCATAATTCTTATCGCCGCACTCAACATTACAACAACGCTTATTCTGGTTGTAATGGAACGACGTCGGGACATTGCCATCCTTAACGCGATGGGCGCAACGAGCAAAAGCATCATGAGTATTTTCGTGGTGGAGGGTGCAATAGTTGGTCTGCTGGGTGCTTTTATCGGTGTTTCGCTCGCTGCTATTGCCATCGTAGTCGCAAATCATTTCCAGCTCATCAGTTTGCCGGGTGATGTTTACTCAATCAGCAACGTGCCTCTGAATCTAAACCTTCGCGACATATTTTTTGCTGCACTGATCGCCTTTGCTCTCAGCATTCTTGCCACGCTCTACCCGGCGCGCGCGGCGGCGAGTATTCGGCCGGCGGAGATGCTTCGCGACGCTCAATAAGTGCAACGGCCAACGTCCAATGTCCAACGTCGAAACGATAAGTCCAATGTCCAACGTCCAATGTCCAAAGTCACAGACTGATGGTTTTGAAGCTGCTGAACCTCGCGAGAGTCCCAAAGCTGCCATTCAAGGAGAGGAAGCGGACATTGAACATTGGACATTGGACATTGGACTACGTGTTACTGACCTCCGCAAAAGTTTTTTGTCTCCGGGTGGAGAGAGGATTGAGGTGCTGCGCGGCGCTTCGTTTTCCGCAAGGGCAGGCGAGACCGTCGCCATCATGGGAGCCTCGGGCGCCGGCAAGTCGACTTTGCTTCATCTCCTGGGAGGACTGGAAGCAGCGGATCATGGCAATGTAGTTGCGGGCGAGTTTGTGGTAGATCGCGCCAAGGCTCCCGCGCTGGCCCGCTTTCGGAGCCAACAAGTGGGTTTTGTTTTTCAGTTTCACCATCTGCTGCCGGATCTCACGACGCTGGAAAATGTCAGTTTGCCGTTAATGATTGCGCGAACCAGCCGTGCTGAAGCGATGTTCCGCTCCAGGCAGATACTTAAAAAAGTTGGTCTTGACAATCGTATTTCACACCTGGTGGGGCATCTTTCGGGCGGCGAGCGACAACGAGTTGCTGTTTGTCGTGCATTGATTACGCGGCCCGCTCTGGTGCTTGCCGACGAGCCTACCGGAAACCTGGATATGGCGATTGGCGATGAAATTGCGCTCTCCCTTGTATCTTACGCACGAGAAAACCGGGCCCTGGTCGTTATCGCTACACACAATCGCGACCTGGCAGCACTTTGTGATCGTGTCCTGATTTTAAGGGATGGCCGACTTTGCAATTCTGAGGAAGCCTGACTATGTCTTAATTCGGCTTACAGCAATTCGCTTGAAATTAACCGGCCGGTTGACACTTTTATTACCGGGAAACCATACAAGCCTTTTGGCACTCTCATTGATAGGTTATAATGCGCGCAGTTGCCGGGCGGCCGAGTCTTTCCGCCCGGCTTGGTAATCATAAGAACCTTTCGGCGATTAAACGAATGTTCGAACGCTATACTGAAAAAGCGCGACGGGTTATTTTCTTCGCTCGTTATGAAGCATCCCAGTTCGGTGCTCCGGCAATTGAACCCGAACATCTATTGCTGGGACTGATGCGCGAAGACAAAACCCTCACCGGCCGCTTCTTTCCGCGGGCACAAGTCTCCATCGAGTCAATTCGCAAGGAAATTGAAGGTCGCACGCTTTTGCGCGAAAAGATTTCTACGTCTGTGGAATTGCCATTGGCTCCTGAAACAAAACGTGTCCTCGCCTACGCCCACGAGGAGAGCGATCGACTCCAACACCGCCACATTGGCACCGAACATCTCTTGCTTGGCCTTCTGAGAGAAGATCGTTCCATGGCCGCAGAAATTCTATACGAGCGCGGACTACGCCTGAATGCTGTCCGCGATGAAATCGCGCGGCAGTCCGGGGCGGACGCTCGGGGCTCGCAAAAGAAGGATACGCCGCACCTGGTTGAGTTTTCTCGCGATCTTACCGACGATGCTTCGAACGACAAGTTGGATCCTCTGATCGGCCGCGAAGCGGAAATCGAGAGGGTCGTTCAGATACTTTGCCGCCGTACCAAAAACAACCCGGTGTTGATTGGCGAACCGGGCGTGGGAAAAACTGCAATCGTTGAAGGGCTTGCGCAACGCATCATTCGCGGCGACGTGCCTTCGTTTCTCGAGAACAAACGGATTCTTTCTCTCGATCTTTCGTTGATAGTCGCCGGCACTAAATACCGCGGACAGTTTGAAGAACGGTTGAAACAGATCATGCGTGAGCTGGTAGAGAATCCGCAGTACATAGTCTTTATTGACGAGTTGCACACACTCGTTGGCGCCGGCTCCGCCGAGGGCTCCCTCGATGCCGCAAACATCTTGAAGCCGGCTCTTTCGCGAGGAGAACTCCAATGTATTGGCGCGACAACTCCCGCTGAGTTTCGGAAATCGATCGAGAAGGATCGCTCGCTCGAGCGACGCTTTCAGGCTGTTAAGGTCCCGCCTCCTACGGAAGAAGAAGCAGTCGAGATTCTTAACGGCGTGCGCGAAAGGTACGAAAGCTTTCATCAAGTACATTACACGGACGAAGCGCTGGAGGCAGCCGTTTACCAGTCGCATCGTTATATTCCTGACCGATTTCTGACCGATAAAGCAATTGATGTAATTGACGAGGCCGGGGCCCGCGTGAAGCTTCGCGTTCGCCGTGAGCAGGGAAACCTTTCCGATTGGAGCCAGATAAACGATTGGTCCCATGACGCTGAGGAAAATCCAGCTGATCGGGAGCGAAGTGAAGACTCACTCGTTTCCGCCAAAGTTACACGTGACGATGTCGAAGAAGTAATAGCTCGCTGGACGGGTATTCCCGTAACCTCGCTCAAAGAGGAAGAGACTCAGAAATTATTGCGGATCGAGGTTGAGCTTCATGAGCGTGTCGTATCTCAACGCCCCGCCATCTCTGCGCTGGCGCGGGCGATTCGCAGATCCCGCGCCGGTTTGAAAAATCCCTTGCGACCCGTTGGTTCGTTTCTGTTTTTGGGACCTACCGGCGTGGGTAAGACGGAGGTTGCCCGTTCTTTGGCGCACGTCCTGTTTGGTAGCGAACGCTCCATGATTCGCTTCGACATGTCGGAGTTTATGGAGAAGCATTCCGTTTCAAAGCTAATTGGCTCTCCTCCGGGATACGTGGGGCACGAAGAAGGCGGCCAATTAACTGAACGGATCAAGCGAGCGCCATATTCAGTGTTGCTGTTCGATGAAATCGAAAAAGCTCACCCGGATATTTTCAATGTACTACTCCAGGTTTTTGAAGACGGCATTCTGACTGATGCGTTGGGAAATGCTGTTGATTTTAAAAACGCCATCATCATCATGACTTCAAACATCGGCGCGCGCTTCATTCAAAAGAAGGGCACGATGGGTTTCCAGGGAACGACTGATGCAACGCGAGAGAAGATGGAAGAGATGGTGATGTCGTCGGTTCGCCAGACCTTCAATCCTGAGTTTATTAACCGCCTCGATGAAATCATCATTTTCGACGAATTGTTTAATCACGAGTTGCTTGATGTGATTCAACTTCAGGTCGAACAGATCAACCGGACGATGGTCAGACACGGGTTTGAAGTCAGGCTGACTGACGAAGCCAAGAAATGGATCGTAGACAAGACCTGTGGCGATCGCTCATATGGGGCCCGGCCGCTGCGCCGCGCGCTCCAGAAGTACGTTGAAGACCCTCTTTCGGAGGCGCTGATCCAAGGTCATCTGGGCAATGCTTCTTTGATCGAAGTGTTTCTTGATGGGGATGACCTCAATTACCGCCCGGTTGGTATAGAAGCACCCGATGATGCTCTTCTAATTCACTAAATCGTTCCTGCTTTCGTCGTCTCGAATCAATCAAAGGCAGAAGGAAAAGGGTAATGGCTTAAACTCGGCTGTCAGCCCGAGAGCCCGTTTTTCTTTTGCCCTTTTTACTTTTGCCGGGCTGGTTCGATATAATGCGCGACTTTGCTGGTCAAGCATTGGCAACGAGACTGTTACACTTCGGAATCAAAGCGTTCCACAGTCCGCTGAGTGCGATGGCATGCAGGCCATTTTAGTGAGATTTGCCTTTATTTTTCGAAAAGATAAATTTATCGTCCATTTTTTAGCTCCCCGAAGTATCTGAGATCCGGTAAGAACCTCTGAGGGAAAAGGCTCTTATGTATTCATATCGCGGGTTTTTGCTCATATTTGTGAGCGGAATGGTCCTGCTGGCCTCCATCATCTCCGCACCGCGATTAGTCAATGCGCAGCAGACCCAACGCCTTGTTGAGTCAGTCGACATAACAGGCAATCGACGTCTCAGAAAAGACGACATCCTTTATTACGTCCAAACCCGACCCGGCGATCCTTACAACGAACAACAAATTCAGCGTGATTTACAGGCGATTCTCGCCCTCGGGTTTTTTGATAAGACTTCCACGCGTGTCCTGACTGAAGAAGGCGCGCGCGGGGGCATCAACGTCATATTCGAAGTTAAAGAGCTGCCAATCATTCGCGATTTGCAATTTGAGGGGCTGAAGAGCGTTCCGGAATCAGATGTACTAAAAGCCTTTCGCGAAAGGCGCGTGGGTGTTTCCAAGGAAAGCATCTATGATCCCGTAAAAGCGCGTAACGCGATTCGCGTGCTGAAAGAACTGCTTGCCGCTCACGGCCATCCAAACGCCACAATCGAACAAAAGCGCGACGAGGTTTCGGCTACGTCAACCGCCCTCACCTTCGTTATCCATGAAGGCGAAAGAGTTCGCGTTGTCGAGATTCAATTTGAAGGCAACAGCGCCTTCAGTGATGGCAAACTGCGGGGCTCAATGAAGTTAGTAAAAGAGGCGGGCCTCATAACTCGTTTTAAGGGACAGGACATACTCGATCGCGAGAAGCTGGAATTCGACTTGCGGCACGTGGACAACTACATGCGCTCGAAGGGTTATCTTCAGGCGCGCCACGGTGAGCCCCGGGTAGAAAGCGTAGGGCGCAGGCGCACCGGATTCCCGATTCTGCCGCTGCCTTTTCTTTCTTCGGTCGATGAGGGACTCCGGGTGACGGTTCCGATTGTGGAAGGAAGGGTCTATCGCATTGGCGAGATGAAGATCGAGGGCAACTCAATTTTCTCGGAGGAGGCGATTCGAGGGATCGTAGGACTTAACAAAGGTGACATTGCAAACGGCGAAAAGATCGGCAAGGCCTTGTTTGAGAATTTGAAGAAGTATTACGGTCAGCAGGGGTTCATTGAATATACGGCTGAACCGAACCCAACCTTCAAAGATAATCCGCAAAAACCCGACGAAGGAATAGTTGATTTCGTAATTACCATCGAGGAGGGCAAGCAGTTTTCGCTACGCCGGCTCGAATTCACCGGTAACACGTTTACGCGCGATAACGTTCTCCGCCGCGAGGTGTTGCTAAACGAGGGCGACATCTATAACCAGACGGCGTGGGAGTATTCAATAATTAAACTCAATCAGCTCGGTTATTTTGATCCCATCGACAAAGATAAAGATGCTGATTTCAAAACCAACGAAGAGGAAGCCACGGTTGATCTCACTTTGAAAGTAGCGGAACGCGGGCGGCAGCAGATCTCTTTTAATGGCGGTATCTCCGGTATCGGTGGATCATTCTTCGGGCTGGAATACTCTACAAATAACTTGTTAGGCCGAGGTGAAATACTCTCGGTCAACTTGTCTGCCGGAAACCGACAAAAATATCTGCAGTTTTCATTCACTGAGCCCTACATTAAGAATCGTCCGATTACCGCAGGTTTCTCTCTTTTTGGCTATAAGCAAAAGTTCTTCGGTGAAGGGACTTTTCTTTCACAGAATGTTAACGCGCAACAAGGCCTTTCCGGATCCCAGCTCGACTTCCTGAATGTAAGCGATGAGAATCTATTTACACGCACTTCTTACGGCGGTTCTCTTTTTGTTAGTACCCTGCTGTCGGAGTTTTACCGCAAGCGCAGATTTACCCAGTTGTCACGCGTCGGGGCTTCATATCAGTTCTCAACCTCCTCTGTGACCGACCCGAAGGTTAATCAGAATCCTAATAATCCCACTAAATTCATTCCCGTTATTTATTCTCAGCCAAATATCATCACGAGTCGCGGGACAGTGAGTTTTGCCTACGATACTCGTGATGCCAGCGTCGATCCCACGAGAGGCCGAGAATTATCTGTTCAAGTCGCCCTGGCGGGTCTTGGCGGAGATGTCCGTACTTACCAACCAACGCTTTCTTATACGCAGTTTATCCCCGTCCGGCGCAAGCGGTCGTCACGGCCCGAAGTATTTGGCTTCCGCATTCTTACTGGAACGGTCGGCAGCTTTGCTACCTCGGCCAAGGTTAGGAACTCAAATTCATTAGCGTTCGTTGATGGTGTGCCCATCTTCGAACGCTTCTTCCTCGGCGATGAGTTTAGTATTCGAGGCTATAACGTTCGTTCCATCGGCCCCCGCGCTCCCCTCGACACATTTGTTACTTCCCGCAATGTAGTCCTCGCTTCCAACGCGTCGGGAACTCCTGTCGCGGTAACCGGGTTGCCGGCTTCCGCGAGCAGCGTCGGTGTTTTCACCGGAGTCAGTGGCTCTAATGTGGTCCAGTTGCCAAGATCGTTTACTCCCATCGGCGCCGATACGCAGGTGCTTGGTAACTTTGAATACCGCATTCCCATTATAGGCAACACGGTCGGATTGGCGGCCTTTGCCGATATTGGCTCTGCCTTTAACCTTAGAGGTAAGAAGGACCAACTCTTCTCGAGTAACTTCCTTGATGATCAACCTTTTCTATCAACAGTAGGCTTTGTCAGCTGCGAGCGGCCCGGCACTAACGGATTTGTGCAGATCAGTTTGACCTCACTGGCGGCATGCAAAGTTAATACTGATCTAGCGTTAATACCGACGCTTTCGGGTCCGGCATTAGTAATAAGGGATAACCGGATAATAACCACTGCGGAGCTAGATTCAGCGCGCGATATTCGCCCAATCGATCCAAACACAGGCTTGCCTTTTGGTTTGCAACCCGTCTTCTTACGGGGTCAGGCGCAAACCAACACGGCGGTTCGCGTATCGCAAAGCCTCTTCGCCAAATTGGGAGATTATCGAGCTAGCGTGGGGATGGAGGTGCGCGTGCAAGTGCCTGTCATCAACGTGCCTTTTCGGCTGATCTTTGCGTATAATCCAAGGGCCAGAAGAGATCAGTTTATCGAAGGGTTTCCATTTGTCTTCAATGAGAAAAAGAGAGTTATACGCTTCAGCGTTGGACGCACCTTTTGAATCATTCAAGACCAACCACAAACGGTGGTTTGAACAACTAGGTGAGTTGACCGACCGCCCTTTATTTTTAAGGAGCAATACAAGAAAGTTATGAAGACAGATCGAATAATGTTTGCCTTTGCTTTTGTTCTGGCCCTGGCGTTTTCGCCTGTGCTGGCCCAGACAAGACCGGCAGGAGCAGGTGGCGCGCCGGCCACTGGGACACTTCCTGAAAGCAAGATCGCCTTGATTTATTCAGATGCTTTTCTCGACGCCAAAACCGGTATCGGCCGATTCAATACTTTGGTTACGACTTTGAATCGGGAGTTCCAGCCGCGCCAAACGGAGTTACAGACATTGCAG
>JALYXE010000311.1 GCA_030947265.1 Acidobacteriota bacterium | reverse complement strand
GACTAGACCAGAAAGATCGCCAACTCCGACGAGCTTTCTGAATTCATTTCTAGTCCTTGTTTACAAGCCTTGTTGATTCTAATACTTCCTTTTCAGATTCGCGTTCATTCGCGTTAATCCGCGGCTGAATGTTTGGGTGCGCTGCCACTATATTCAAAGCGACCGAGTACCCCGTTACTGGCAAGAATGCCTGTCCCACATCAGTATGGTAAACTTGCACACACTTCTTCATGAGCCATCAGTACGAAAATCCTCCCGCGCAATTGCCAGAATCGGGGTCGGGCAGGCCGGCTCGACGCCGCAGGATCGTGTTGTGGACTCTCGGGACAATTGTTTTACTGCTTCTCTCAATTATTGTTTCGCAGCAATTGTGGCTGTGGACCATTATTCCGCCCGATACGGCCTCGGACACAATTCTGCTTTACGCGCTGTCCACTCTTAACTTCGTCGCTTTTGTAGTCTTCTCTTTTATTTTTGTACGCAACCTATTGAAGTTGCGACGTGAGAGGCGCGAACGCCAGCTCGGGTCGAAAATAAAAACTCGACTACTAGTCTATTTCATTGCGATCAGCTTCCTGCCGATCATAGCGATGGCGGTTTTTTCCTATCTCTTTCTCAATCGAACTCTCGAAAAGTGGTTTGCCCGTTTGCCCGCGCGAGTCGTAAATGAGGCGCAGGAAGTGCAACGCGAGGCTCTTGACGCCCAAACGCGAAACCTTCACGAGACAGCATCCCTTCTGGCAGCGGTTGTGAAACAGCAGTCTGATTACGAAAGGCAGCAGACTCTCGAACGAATTGTGGCTGGTGGACAGCTGTCGGCCCTGGAAATCGTCGACTCAGGCGGACGAGTAGTAGCTCAAAGCAGAGGTCCGCTATCTGCATCAGAAGTCACGGAGCTAGAGGCGCTTCTGGAAAGAGCACGCTCGGTCAAGGATGATGACGAGAGTCTTGCTGACGGCAAAGATTTTGATGCGGTGTCGATTGCGCTGTCAGACGTTAGGGATCCGGGCGCCCAGCGATTGATAGTTGTGCCGTTGCGCCGAGCGACCAGCGAACTGGGCGAGACACTTACGGGATCGCAGGGCGAGTATCAGAAACTCGTGGAAAGGCAGCGAAGGGTTCGCTTGCTCGGGCTCTCGACCCTCGGGTTGATGACGCTGATGATGCTGTTTGTTTCCAGCTGGGTTGCTATCTACCTGGCGCGGGGAATTGCTACGCCTATCAGAGCCCTTGCGGAAGCTTCCAATGAAATCGCACGCGGGAACTTGTCACATCGCGTGAGCACGATAGCCGAAGACGAGCTTGCCTTGCTGGCTGAATCCTTCAACCAGATGACCACCCAACTCGAAGACAATCGGAGCAGCATTGAAGCCGGCTCGGCCGCACTGCGCGACAAAAACCTGACGCTCGAGGAACGCCGAAATTATATCGAAACGATACTCGAATCGGTTTCGACGGGAGTTGTGTCTCTTGATGAGAACGATTGCGTCACGACAATAAACGGCGCTGCGTCTCGAATGCTGAGACTGAGGGCAACGCCGACGGGCCAGCAGGACGGTCAAAAACTTGAAAACCTGATAGGCGCCGAAGACTGGGTCGTCCTCGACCGACTACTTCGTCGAGCGCGGCGTACCGGACAGTCTGCCGAGCAAGCGCAACTCGCAGGAGTGAACGATGGCGCCTCGCTTCCAGTAGCATTGACTGCAACCGCCCTGCGCGCTCCGTCCTCACAAAAGCGTGGCGTGGTGCTGGTGTTGGAAGATCTGTCGGAGTTGCTTGCGGCCCAACGGGTTGCTGCGTGGAGCGAAGTTGCCAGGCGCATGGCCCATGAGATCAAGAACCCGTTGACCCCGATCCAGCTTTCCGCCGAACGGATCGCTAAGAGCTACCGGCGTGCCAGCGCGAAAGGTGAACAGAACGGATCAAACGGACAAAATGGAAGGACCACGCAAAGGAGCGAAGAAATACGCGTGAGCGCGGTCATTGACGAGTGCACTGAAACTATAACGCGCGAAGTCGCCGGCCTTAAGGCAATGGTTGACGAGTTTTCACGTTTTGCGCGTCTGCCCCTGGCCCGGTTGGAAGCTGCCCATTTGAATGAAGTGATTCGTCATGCTGTCGCTTTATATGACGATCGGCTCGACGGGGTGAAAATGGAGATGAAACTCGATCCAAACTTGCCCGCCGCAATGTTGGATTCGGAACAATTGCGACGTGTCTTCATAAATCTGATCGACAATGCGCGAAATGCGCTGGCAGACCTTGGTGGCGAGCGAATGATCAATATCTCCACGAATTTTGATCCCGTTCGTAGCCTTTTAACTACCGAAGTTTCAGATACAGGACACGGAATTCGTCCCGCTGACTTCAAGCGCTTGTTCCAACCATATTTCTCCACTCGCGGCACCGGCACTGGCTTAGGCCTTGCAATCGTCCAGCGAATAATCCTGGAGCACGGGGGCCGAATTCGGGCGGAGGCTAATTATCCTCGCGGTGCCAGATTCGTAATTGAACTTCCGGCAGTAAGCGCCTAGAGGGCAGGAGCAGACGGCAGGAGCAGACGGCAGGAGCAGGCGGCAGGACCCAGCAACGGACGGAAGAGATGCAATGGCCTTAGATGACAAATGAGAAATGAAAAATGAGATATGGAAAAATTTCCATTTATCATTTCTCAGTTTTCATTTTTCATTGCAAAGCTACGGCTAAGACTCCGGCTCCTGCCAACTGCCTCCTGCTCCTGCCGTCTGCCGACTGATTATGGATTCAATACTGATAGTTGACGACGAACCCGGCATCCGCGACACCTTGCGCGGCGTGATGGAAGACGAAGGCTTCAGCGCTGACGCGGTTGCGACGGGCGAAGAGTGCCTGGAAGCCGTCGAGCGACGGGCCTATGGTTGTATTCTGCTTGACGTTTGGTTACCGGGCATTGATGGGCTGGAGACGCTGCGGCAGTTGCGTGCTGCGGGCTCGGAAGCCGCCGTCGTGATCATCTCCGGTCACGGCAATGTCGAGACTGCGGTGCGCGCCACAAAACTCGGCGCTTTCGATTTCATCGAGAAGCCTCTTTCTATCGAGAAGACTTTGCTGACAGTCCGCAACGCCCTGCGCCAGCAGCGTCTCGAACTAATTAATGCGGAGATGTCGGCGGAGCTGGCGAAAGAGCACATGATGGTAGGAGAGTCGGTAGCGATGCGCGCGCTTCGCAAACAGATCTCAGTTGTTGCTCCTACGGATGGGCGTGTTCTTATTTACGGTGAGTCAGGTACCGGCAAGGAATTGGTCGCGCACGCAATTCACGCTAAATCCAGGCGAGCAGGCGCGCCTTTTGTTGAAGTTAATTCCGCGGCGATACCGGAGGAGTTGATCGAGTCGGAACTCTTTGGCCACGTGAAAGGGGCATTTACGGGCGCCACCGCGGCAAAGAAGGGTAAATTCGAGCTGGCAGACGAAGCTACGCTTTTCCTGGACGAGATTGGCGACATGAGCTCCAACGTGCAGGCAAAAGTTTTGCGCGTGCTGGAGGAACAAAGGTTTGAACCCGTGGGCAGTGGCAACTCGGTGAAGGTGGATGTCAGAGTGATTGCTGCCACCAATAAGCGTCTGGATCTGGAGATTGAACAGGGGAAGTTCAGACCTGACCTTTTTTACCGGCTAAACGTTATTCCTTTTGAACTGCCGCCGCTGCGCGAACGTCTCGAAGACGTGCCGTTGCTGGTGGATTACTTCAATCAACACTTTTCGCGGGCGTATGGAAAAATACCCAAGCAATTTGAGGCGGAAGCACTTGAAGAACTGCAGAGCTATTCCTGGCCCGGTAACGTGCGGGAATTGAGGAACACAATAGAACGAGTGGTAATCATGAATCCCGGCATCAAAGTGTCGGCCGGCGATTTACCGCCGCACGGAAAAGAAGAGGCACCGGTGGCGTCCTTCAGATTTCCATCCTTCAAGGAAGCGACCGATGCCTACCACCGCGAGTTTATCCAGAGGAAACTAGACGAGGCCGAGGGTAACGTCTCCCGCGCGGCTGAACTAATGGGCGTTGACCGCAGCCATCTGTATCGTCGCATGCGCGCTCTGGGAATCCCTGGACGAAGCGAACGCGCCGGCGTTTCCTAGCATCGAGTGAGTTGGAGTAATGCATGGGAATGGAGGAAATTTGTTATCTCGTTGACAGGCTGGGCTAAATACTTTATCTGTTAAGTTCCGCTTTCGCATCAAACAAGTGCGAAGTTGGCAGTAATTATAAGAGGTTGAAATGGACTATACGACAAGAGAACTTTTGAAGCGGTATGCAAAGCTGGCCATTGGCCAGCCATTTTCTCCGGTTTTGTTGAACATACTGGTGACGTCCGTCTGCGATATGCGCTGTACGCACTGCTTTTTTACGGAAGAGCTTGACGATCGTCCGCGCAAGAAACTTCAGATGAAGACTCACGAGATTGAAAAGATTTCGGAGACGCTGGGAGGCAATCTCGGTGTCTTGATCCTTGCCGGCGGCGAGCCTTTCACGCGCAAGGATTTGCCGGAAATCGCGCAGACTTTTTACAGGAATAATAAGCTTGAATCGATTTACATCATGTCGAATGGGCAAATCCAGAAGCGCATCTTTCCCGACATTACTCGCATCCTCGAGGAATGCCCAAATCTGAACGTGACAGTCGCGCTCGGAATTGACGGTCTAAAAGGTCCGCATGAGAAGATTAGACAAAAACCAGGCTCGTGGGATATAGCGATTGATACCGCCCGGCAGCTGCAGACGATTAAGCAGGAGTATCCAAAACTCGACGTGCAGACGTGCACCTGCTTCATGAACTCGAATCAGGAAACAATCTTTGATTGGTACGACTTCTTGAAGTATGACTTGCGACCCGACAAAGTGAATTTCAATTATATCCGTCCGCCATCAGCGGATCCGGTAGAACTCCAAATCGATCATTCGCGCTACGCAAAACTTGCGACCATGATTGATGACGACTCACGTCATGCAGCGATAAAGAATAACTATGGTGGCAAGGCGGGCTATTTCAAGGCGGCGATTGACATCTATATGCACGGTTTGATCGCGAAGACCCAGGAAACGCAAACGGCGCAGATGAAGTGTTATGCGGGAACCGCTGGTGGCGTGATCTATGACGAGGGTACTGTTTCCTCTTGCGAGAACCTCGCTCCGATCGGAAACCTCAGAGACTACGATTGGAATTTCCAGAAGCTCTGGCTGTCGCCCGCCATGAAGGCGCGCCGAAAGAAAGCCCTGGATGGCTGTTTCTGTACGCACGAATCAAACAGCTACTATCCGTCGCTCCCCTTTAATCCGGGCCACTTGATCCAGATTAAGAAGCTGGAAAGAGAGATGAAAAAAGCGCGGAAGCAAATGGACCGCGCCGAGGGTCAACCCGAAGGTGTAGCCATTGGAGCCTAGCTGATCAGAGGTCAGAGAACAGGGATCAGAGGTCAGCGATCAAAGACCAAAGACACGGAGATGAGAGATAGAAGACCCAAGACCCAAGACCCAAGATCAAAGATCAAAGAGCAAAGACCAGGAATTGATGTCTCAGCGCATTCCAAAAATTCTTATTATCTCGTCTGACACAGGCGGCGGCCACCGCTCCGCGGCGGCAGCGATCGTTGCGGGGGTACAGAAATTTTTTGATGGTCAGTCGTATGCCGTGCGTGTTGTGCGGGCAGTAGAAGAATCGCACGCAATTACCGCGAAGATGGTTGGGTTCTACAATTGGTTGTTGCGAAACAGGCAACATTGGATGAAATACCTCTACTGGTTTATCAACAAGTTTCGTCCGGAAACACGAGAATTCTTCCATAAGAGATGCGTCGGATACGTGAATGAACTCTTCGAGCGCTGGTGCCCGCACATCGTCGTCAGTGTTCATCCACTCACGCAGCATATCTTCGGCCGGGTTCTAAAAGAATTGAAACTTGCCGACCGAATTCCGTTGGTATCAGTCGTTACTGATCCTTACTACGGGTTCTGGAGGGCCTGGGCCTGCGACGACGTGACACTCTACCTGGTAGCCAGTGATGAAGCACGACGCCAGTTGATTGATTATGGAATAGCGCCGGAGCGAATCAAGATTTCCGGAATGCCGGTCCATCCAAAGTTCGCATATCCGGGTGAAGACGTTGCGCGTGCGGCGCGAAGTGCGCTGGGTCTCGATCCCGAAAAATTCACTGTATTTGTAAATGCCGGTTGGGAAGGCGGCGGCAACATTCCTCAAATTTTCCGTGAGTTGATTCGAGGTGAATTGGACGTTCAGGCTATTTTTCTTGCAGGTCGAAATGAACAGTTGAAAGTCGACGCCGAAGCGCTCGCCGTGGATGCGACTTTCCCGATCAAAGTAATAGGGTATTCGGAACATGTCGAGCAATTGATGGGAGCGGCCAACGTTATGATCTCCAAGCTCGGGGGACTAACCACCTTCGAGGCGTTCGCCTGTCGCCTGCCAATTATTGCGGATGCGATCACGGCCCCTATGCCGCAGGAAGCCGGCGCAGCGAGCCTGCTGGTAAAACGTGGCGCCGGAGTGCTGTTGCAGCGCGCCAGCGATATTGTTCCTGTCATCCGTCGTATGGTTGAAGACACCGCACATTACTCGGCAATGAGGGCCGCAACCATCGGCCTGGCTATTCCCAACGCGACCCGCCACATTGTTGAAGAGATCACCGCACTTATTCCAGCCTCAACCGAAACAGTGGAACAAGTCGTCCTGGCGGAGGTTACCTCAGTCTGACTATGCTCTCACGGTAGGGGGCGCTGCGGTGGTCCGTTGACTGTTAGCAGTTTTCAGAGTTTAATTTCCCTGCAAACGAATTAAAATTCAAAGATTCAGATTTGAGATTCAAATCCTGGACCACAATTGCTTCAACCCGGATTTGGCATTTGAGCTCTGAAATCTGAACTCAGAATTGATTTTGCCCGCTTGCGTTCTTCGCAGCGGGCTTTTTAGGAGACGAATTAGCC
>JALYXE010000308.1 GCA_030947265.1 Acidobacteriota bacterium | reverse complement strand
GTTATAGGACAGACTTTAGGCTGTCGGCGGCTCCTGACACCCGCCTTCAAGTAACACAGATTTAAGTTATCGTTAATGTTGCTTTAAGACCACGGGTTCATTCTAAAGCGTGAATCCGCGCATTGTTCATACAGAACCCGGAGGGTAGCGACGGGGTCTCAGCAGGTCCGGTTCGCTAACATTCGCGGTTCCGTCAATTGCTCTCATTCAAATAGGAGTCTAATTGCCATGCTGATTGCCGAACATATCAGGAAACTTTGCTTCTTGCTTTTCATTGGTTCGTTTCTATTCTTCTCGCCAGGCGTTCAGCGTGCCCTGGCTCAGAATTCCCCCCCATCAAGTTTTGCCGATGACAAACGGATAACTTCAGCCACGGGGGCAGCAACTGACAAAAGCATCGGGGCTTCTACTACCGGCACTGCTGTCGCAGGCTCGGGGTCCACCTCCACTTCTACAAATGAACGCCTGAATGCCCTCGAGCAGGCGCTCGAGCAACAGAATTCGAAGCTTGAGCAACTCCGGAAGCTGGTGGTAGATCAGCAGCAGACCATCCAGCTTCTGGCCAATAGACTTCGTAGCGAAGTAACTGCGCCCAACTCATCGGGAGTGGAGACAACCGTCGCTTCCGCGCAACCAACTCAGTCTCCCTCAATTGATGGCCGGCTGAAGAAGGTCGAGGCTCGCGTGGCGGATATTGGGCCAGTCAAATTCAGCGGTGACATACGTCTGCGGTCAGAATCGTTTTTTGGATTATCGAACAGCCTCGCGAACGGTGCTAATCCCGCAGTGTTTGGCAATGAGCTAAGTTCGCGTCACCGTATGCGACTTCGTGCGCGCCTTGCGATGCGCGGCACGATCGGCGAGGAGTTTGACTGGGGGTTACGCGTCACGAGCGGCAGCTTCGCCGATAACATCTCGACTAACCAAACGCTCACGGATTTTTTCAACCGCAAACCTTTCTCACTTGATCAGGCTTTCGTCACCTATAAGCCGCGACGTGCGCCGGGCCTCCGACTCCAGGGTGGTAAATTCGAAGCGCCGTGGACTAATACTGAAATGACAATCGATACCGATCTCATGGTCGAAGGTTTTAACGAATCGTATTCGCGCGCCTTTAAGAAGTCCCGGGTGAAGGATCTTACTTTTGTTGCGTGGCAACTGCCTTTCCTGGAACGAAACTCTGCCTTTGTGCGGAATAGCGACGGGACGGTTAACGTGGACCAATCACGCCGCGGTGGACGAGATCTGGCGCTCTTCGGTGGGCAGGTTCGGACGCGGGCGGAATTCGGCCCCAAAGTAGCGCTCAATCTTTCGTTAGCCGATCTCTACTTTTCCGGCACGCAATTCATTTCACCCATACAGGTCTTTGGAAATCAATTGCAACTTCCCGTAACCATCACGATCCCGGCAAATGGGTCAACGCCTGCCCAGACTCTGACAACTCAGGTGTCGATCCCCCGTGATTTACTGGTGGCTGGTAATGGAAACCTGGGGGTTACCAATGCCAGCAACAACGCCATAAATCGCGACGGGCATCTCGCTTCCGGCTTCAACCTTATCGATATGCTCGCCCGTCTTGAACTTAAACATAGCAAACGCTTTCCCGTCACGATCCTCCTAAATTTGGTCACTAACACGCAGACGCATGACGTTGTAACGGCGGGGCCAGGAGGAGCTGATTTGATTCTCCCGAATAAAGAAAGTCAGGGCTTCTGGGGTGAAGTTCAAGTCGGGCAGACGAAAGTGCACGGCGACATGTTGTTTGGCTACACGTTCATGCGTATCGAAAAAGATGCCGTGCTCACGCCTTTCAATTGGTCTGACATAACGCAACAGTCCGATATGCGCGGTCACCGTTTCACTTTTTCCTACGCCGCTGATCCACGCGTAACGTTTACGGTGACCGGTATTATCACGCAACGTCCAAATGGACTATTTGGTCCTTTTGTTCCGACGCCGCCCGGCTCATTCAATATCGCGACGAAGCGATTGCAATTCGACACTGTTATCAAGTTCTGATTAGGATCGAATTTTAATTTCTGAAACTAAACTTAGCCGCGGATTAACGCGGGTCTACACGAATCTTAAAAAATTTTGCTGAGCTGCTTTTCCTTGATTTCTGATTTGATCCGCGTGTGTCCGCGTAAATCCGCGGCTAATTTCAATCCGCCGTAAACAGGGCGTCAATGCTGTGATAGTCTGTCAGCCAAGAACGTGCTGACTCAGGTCGATAAGCGGGCAAGCAGAATCAGTAACCGCGCGCGCAAGATGCGCACGCGCGTTCGTGACACTCGCCGAGAACTTGAGCGAATTGCCGGCACCCCTACGCTCGGCGGGCTCTTCCTCTCATTGCTAAAAATTGGTCTGGTTGGATTCGGCGGTGGACTGGCCGTGATCGCGCAAATCAGGGCGCTCGCAGTGCAGCAGCGTCGCTGGCTCACTGAGCAGGAGTTCGCCGCGGGCTTTGCGCTTGCGCAAAGTTTGCCTGGTACAGCGGCAGGCAATACAGCGACTTATGTCGGGCTGAGACTGCGCGGCTGGAGGGGAGCAGCCGTTGCTATCGCGGGCTTCATTCTGCCTTCGATGCTGATGATGATCGTGCTGGCAATTCTCTACCGTCACTTGCGCTATCCCGATACCGACCGGCTCTTTCACGGACTAAACGCTGCCATGGTAGCGGTGATAATCGTTACGGCGTGGCGCATTGGCCGCAACACTCTGATTAAGCCGTGGCAGTGGCTGATTGCTGTTATTGCCTGCGTTGTTGTTGCCTTCTTTAGTGCAACGGTGATTGAGGTAGTGCTGGCAGCGGGTCTCGCCGGCATCTTTATAGATTCATTTGCTGAGAAGCAACTAAGAAAACTGGGTCAACTGAGCGGTGTCAGATCGCGCCGCAAGCGCATTGCCGCCCGCTTCACCTTGCAGAGACGCCGGCGTCGCGCACGCGCGACGCATTTTGTTGGTGGGTATCTCACGCGCGCGATGGCCGAGGAACGTGTCCGTCAGGCGGCATTGACTGTACCCGAAGCTGAAGCCGTCAGAAGTAATCCTACAAAAAATGATCATGCAGACGACGGTCCGGAATCTTCAGAGAAGAGGCTGCGTTCCGCTGTTTTCCTTGGCCTGTCCATGCCCATCTTTGGCAAGATTGCATTGCTCTTGATACTCTCCACCATCTTCCTGCGCGTGGGCACCATTACGTTTGGAGGTGGCTTTGTGATGATTCCGCTGATCGAAGCGGAGGTAGTTGATTCTCATCATTGGCTCACGCACCAGGAGTTCGTTGATGCCACTGCTCTGGGCCAAATTACGCCTGGTCCGATTTTGATCACCGCCACTTTCATCGGCTACCGCGTGGCGGGAACACTTGGCGCAATTGTGGCGACCATCAGCATTTTTCTTCCGTCATTTCTCATGATGGTAGTAGCGGGGTCGTCGCTGGCCCGTTTTCATAGTAATACACTAGTGCAATCCTTCCTGAGGGGCGTCACTCCTGCAGTGGTGGGGTTGCTGGTCGCCGCCGGTATCAGCGTCGGCCGTGCAGGTATTCATAGTTGGGTGGGTCTGTTGATTGCAATCATTGCCGGCGCCATATTGATTCGCTTCCGCCCGAATGCTATCTGGGTCATTTTAGGCGCCGGATTACTTCGGTTTGTGGTTGGTTTTTTCCTGCCTTGAATGCTAGGAGCAAATTTTCGCGGCCAAAGGGAATTAGGATCAAAGGAATCTCTGAATGAGTGACACAGGTTTACATCTCTTCAATGCTTTTCAACTTGAATGTCAGCCAGGCAGCGGGGGAGTCCCCAGCGGGTGTAGCCCCGCTGGGGGTGCTAGGCCCGCCTTCCTGACCTGAGAGATGCTGTGATAGTTCGGTTAATCCGGCCTTGAACGCCTTTCACTGAAGAATTCAAACTCAACTCCGATAAGCTCATGGTTGGGAAGAAACTATGAAAGCCGGGTCTCCCCGGAGTGGTCTAAAATGTTGGTGAAAAGCCAACGAAACGAGCTTACCCGAGAGGGATGGCCCAAGACCATAAACACCGAAAGGAGACCCGTGAT
>JALYXE010000280.1 GCA_030947265.1 Acidobacteriota bacterium | reverse complement strand
CCGCTACGCCGTTCCCCTTGTAATGAAGGCAGGGGAATTTACTCAAATATGGAAGGAGACCGAAATGGCTTTACGTTTAGGCGATGTCGCCCCAGATTTCACAGCGGAAACCACCGAAGGCCCGATTAATTTTCATGAATGGATTGGCGAGGATTGGGCCGTGCTTTTCTCGCATCCAAAAGACTTTACGCCCGTCTGCACAACCGAACTTGGTGAGTGCGCGCGTCTCAAACCCGAATTCGAACGCCGAGGTGTCAAAATCGTTGGCTTGAGCGTTGATAAAACAGACTCGCACAACAAGTGGGCGGAAGATATTAGGGAGACTCAAGGTACAGCTCTCAACTTTCCCGTCATTGCGGATCCGGATCATAAGGTCGCCGAACTTTACGACATGATCCATCCGGAAATCAGTGATATTTTCACGGTGCGCTCAGTGTACATTATCGGCCCAGACAAAAAAATCAAGTTGATGATTACCTATCCTGCGAGCACTGGCCGCAACTTTGATGAGATCCTGCGCGTGATCGATTCGCTTCAGCTTACGGCAAAGTATAGCGTGGCTACTCCGGTTAACTGGAAAGACGGCGACGATGTGATTATCGTCCCTTCAATGTCGGATGAAGACGCGAAGACGAAGTTTCCGGCAGGGTGGAAAGCTCCAAAACCGTATCTCCGCATTACACCCCAGCCCAATAAGACGACGACCGACACGGCTGCGAAGAGCGCATCGTAACAAACCAGCAGGAAGTAGACCGTACTAGCAAGGGTCACCTGCCGAAAGCCTGCAAAAGTCCGTAACCACCCGCGAAACACTTGTTGCTTCGCGGGTGGACTTTCAGCGAGAGATTCAATTCAGCTTCCTGGTCGTACACGTGACAACCGTGCATCCCAGTCGTAAGCTATTAGTCATGGGCACCGTAACAGAGATCATCGAGGCGGTGAAGAGGCTTGGCGTCGAGGAAAAAGGGGAATTTCTCACCCGTTTGACCGAGGTGGACTTTGACGATGCTTGGGACCGGCAGATTGCTGCTGATGCCCAGGCCGGCCGGCTGGATCCTCTATGGCAGCAGGCTTTAGAGGACATCAAGGCTGGAAGGACAAAGCCTCTCGATGAAGTTCTCAACGACGCCTAGCTTCTGGCGTGCTTATCGCGCGCTGACTCCTGAAATCCAATCGGAAGCTAACAAGGCTTATCAGCTTTGGAAGACAAACCAGCGTCACCCTTCACTTCACTTCGAGCGCAAAGGACACTACTGGTCAGTTCGCATCACGCGGGGTTGGCGGGCTCTGGCACGCGAGCACGAAGGGGTCCTCTATTGGTTCTGGATTGGGTCGCACGACGAGTACCAACGGCAGCTTAGGTCATGAACTCGACGTAGCGGCAGGAATATAGGTGCGACAGGTAATCACTACACGAAACGGCGGGGTTGAAGTGCTCCGCATCGAAGAGAAACCTGACCCACATCCACAGGCAGGCGAAGTGGTGATCCGTGTGCGTGCCGCGGGACTCAATTTCGCTGACATTCTCGCGCGTCAGGGACTGTATCCGGATGGACCGAAGAAACCTTGTGTTATGGGATATGAAGTGGCAGGTGTAGTCGAAGAGGTTGGTGAAGGACTAGACCGCAATCTTTCTGGTAAACCGGTTGTAGCGATGACTCGGTTCGGCGGGCAATCGGAGAAAGTTGCTGTTCGCGCTGATCAGATGTTTGCAAAACCCGAGTCGCTCAGTTTTGAACAGGCGGCGGCAATTCCGGTCAATTACCTTACCGCTTATGCGCTCCTCGTGGTGATGGGAGGCTTGCGAAGCGACGAATCAGTTCTGATTCACAATGCCGGTGGGGGCGTTGGGCTTGCTGCGTTGGATATAGCAAAGAAGATTGGAGCGGCGACTTATGGCACGGCGAGTCCCGGAAAACATGAATTCCTGCGCGAGCGAGGCCTCGATCATCCAATCGATTATCGCAACCAGGATTGGCTTCCTGCCTTGAAGCAACTTACTAATGATCGCGGGGTTGAACTGGTGATCGATCCAATAGGCGGAGGCCACTGGAAAAAGAGCTATGCAGCGCTGAGGACCACGGGCCGCCTTGGCATGTTCGGAGTTTCCGCGGCGTCCGCGAATGGTTTGAAGGGGAAATTTAAGTTACTGAAAGCTGCCGCGCAAATGCCAAGATTTCATCCGCTTGGCTTACTCAATAAGAATCGTGGAGTGTTTGGCTTGAACCTGGGCCACATGTGGCATGAACCGGAAAAGGTTGCTGCCTGGATGAAAATAATATTGGAAGGCGTCAGTGAAGGTTGGATTCGCCCGTTTGTCGCTAAGGTATTTCCCTTTGAGCAAGCCGGCGATGCACATAGCTATATTGAACAGAGAAAAAACACAGGGAAGGTTGTACTGGTTCCCTGAGTGGTGAAGCTCACAATTGAACTTTCGTTGAGTCCAAAAGAGCGGGGGCATGCCCACCTTCCTGACCCTGAGCTGACTTCAATTGAGTGCTAATCTTAGTTTGAGAGCCTTTCAGACGAGATCAATATGACGAGTTGGCACTCTCACAGGTTGGGAACGTGGGCTTGCCCCCGCTCTTTGTCCTCAAGGAAACTCAAGAGCTAAAGGAGTTCTGTAGTTTGGCCGCGCTGTTGCCGGGCAAGGAAGAAAGAAATTATTGTTGAATAAATAAGACCGAAGAGGATCGAACCGAAAAACAATCCAGCGTAAGCAATCGCCGCGACTTGCCACATCGGACCAGCCTGCGGGCCTGCATCGGTCAACAGAAGCTTGGGACCATCCACAAGATATTCAATCATAAAGAAGATGCACGCCGAGGCGGCATAGACAAGGGAAATCGACATTCCTGTCTTCAGTCCCTCTTTAAATCTCAGCTCACCGCGCAATTCATCCTTTCGCGTCTTCATGCCCAAATAAATCGCCGCAATTGCAGTCAGGTTGAAAAGTATGGGAGCAATCACATTAGCTTTTGAGTCGGCACCGACACCCATTACAAGGCGAACGATTACAATCCAACTCGCTACGACCGCAGTGATCAATAGTCCATATTTCAGAGCAATTTTCATGTGTTCCTCGTGATGGCCGAGAATCTTCCCGGTGATGACATTGAGTAATTGGTAAAACTGCTAAATTTTACGCCCCATGGCGGAGGCAATGGACATTACCAGCGACTCGGGCTCGATTGGTTTGGCGACATGTATTTGAAATCCGGCGGAAAGTGTACGCGCTTTGTCCTCTTTGGTTGCGTAAGCGGTAAGCGCCACTGCGGGAATCTGCTTCGCCCGTTTTAGTCTCAGCTTTCGCAGTCTCGTGATCAGGCTGTAACCGTCTTCATTGGGCATTCCGATGTCACTCACCAGCAGATCCGGTTTCCAATCCACGAAAGCCGTGAGTGCCTCGGCGGCCGAGTCGCAGCATTTCACTTCGCTGCCGGACCGCGTCAGGAT
>JALYXE010000273.1 GCA_030947265.1 Acidobacteriota bacterium | reverse complement strand
CCAGTCGGGCGGTAGTTGTTAATGATATCGCGGACGACTTCGTTGACCGAATTGCGAAGCGCGCTCAATCAATGCGAATTGGTCATGGAATGGATCCCCAGACCGAGATGGGGCCCAGCGTTGACGGCAGCCAGTTTAAGACGGTGCTGAAGTACATTGATATTGGACTCGAGGACGGCGCGACGCTTGTTTGCGGCGGCTCGGCAGCCAATGGCAAAGGGCTGGAAAAAGGATACTTTGTAAGGCCAACCGTCTTCGATTATGTCACGCCCGATATGCGCGTGGCGCGCGAAGAGATTTTTGGTCCGGTGCTCTCGGTTCTGCGCGTTAAGGATTTCGATGAAGCGATGCTGGTGGCTAATGATACTGAATATGGGCTTTCGTCTTCGATCTTCACCAACGATGCGGCGCGCATCTTCCGTTTCGTTGACGAGATTGAAACGGGCATGACCCACATCAACTCGCCGACCACCGGCGGCGAGGCGCATATTCCGTTTGGCGGAATCAAAGGCACGGGCATTGGAGATCGTGAGCAGGGATCAACTGCGCTCGATTTTTACACTGAACTAAAGGTCGTGTACGTCGATTACACAGGTCGCAAGCGCGAGGGGAATCTGTACTGAGGTGACAGGTGACAAGTAACAGGTGACAGGTGACAGGTGACAAGTAAGGGTTCGCACGAAACCTAAAGAAAACGTGGAAAAATTATTAGGGCCGCTCAACCAAAAACCCTAAGAGGCCGCTCAATCAAAGACGTCAGAGGCTGATAAGCCAAAGAAGGAGCGGGACAATGAGACCCCACGAAAAACTCGACGTATGGAAAAGATCAATGGACTTGGTGGTTAGGATCTATAAAGCGACTGAAGTATTCCCAACTCACGAACGCTATGGGTTGACGTCGCAAATCAGGCGAGCGGCTGTATCCATTCCCGCCAATATAGCTGAGGGAGCAGCACGTCAATCTTCAAAAGAGTTCGCCCACTTCCTATCCAACGCTCAAGGCTCTGCCAGTGAACTCGAAACGGAGCTGCTAATTGCGCAAAAGCTTGAGTATTTGGATTCGGTTGGTTATTTCGAAATGCGCAATGAAATTGCGAGCGTAGGAAGAATGCTCATAGGATTAGCACAAAGTGTGAGACGAAATTTCACTAGCCGCTGATCTGGCTTGTCACCTGTCACCTGTAACTTGTCACGAGGAAGAACATGAGCACAGTCGAAACAAAGACCACCCAATCAGAAACCGTTCGCAAACACAAAGAGTTTCTCTTCCCTGCGGTGGCCACCTACTACGAAGAGCCGCTGGCACTCGTGCGCGGCGAAGGCTTTCATGTTTGGGACGATCAGGGCAATAAGTATCTCGACTGTTTTGGCGGCGTACTGACCGTCAGCGTCGGTCACGCAAATCCGAAAGTTAACGAAGCACTCATCAATCAAGTTAAGACGCTGCAACATACGTCAACCCTCTATGCGAACAAGCCGCAATCAGATCTGGCGGAGAAGCTTCATCAGATCACACCGGGCCGTCTTAAGAAATCCTTCTTTACAAATAGCGGTACCGAAGCTGATGACACTGCCATTCACGCGGCTAAACTGGCCACCGGCCGGCATGAGATTGTGGTCCTGCGTCATAGCTATAGTGGCCGCTCCGCAACGGCGCTTTCCGCGATGGGCCATGCGCCCTGGAGGCCTTTGCCGCCGCAGGTTGCCGGCTTTGTCCATGCGCGCGCGCCTTACTGCTATCGTTGCCCTTTCAAACTTACCTACCCTGAATGCGGTCTGGCTTGCGCTAACGACATTGAAGAGTTGATCATGACGACGACGACCGGCGAGATAGCTGCGTTCATGGCGGAGCCCATTCTTGGCGTCGGCGGCTTCATAGTTCCACCACCGGGATATTTTGAACGCGCCGTCGAAATAACGCGCAAGCACGGTGGCTTGTTTATCGCGGATGAGGTGCAAACTGCCTGGGGACGCACCGGCGATAAATGGTTCGCCATTGAACACTGGGATGTCGAACCTGACATCATCACTTCAGCAAAAGGTCTCGGTAATGGTGTTCCCGTCGGTATAACGGTGGCGACAGCGGAAGTGGCGGACAAATATCCGGGACTGACCTTCTCCACCTTTGGTGGTAATCCCGTTTCGATGGCTGCCGCCCTGGCGGTGATTCGGGTCATCGAAGAAGAAGACCTGAAGCGGAATGCGGCGGTGGTGGGTGCTCACTTGCGCCAGCGTCTGGATGCTCTCAAAGAAAAGTATTCGGTTATCGGCGACGTGCGGGGCATGGGCCTGATGCAGGGCCTTGAACTCGTGAAGGACCGCGAAACGAAAGAGCCGGCGCCACAAGCTGTGGGCAGGGTCTTGGAAGAGACCAGGCGCCGCGGCGTCCTGATTGGCAAAGGTGGCCTCTATGGAAATGTGATCCGAACGGGTATGATGCTGAACTCCTCAAACGATCACGTCGACCAGATGATTGAGGCCCTGGATGCCGGGTTTGCGAGCCTGAACTGACGGGATCTCAATTAACCCGCTTTCGCTAAAGGCGTCAGCTGCGGAGTTACCCGCAACAACAATGAAACTCTATGTGCACTGCGCGCGTAGAAAGTTATTCGATTTTCAATTTCTCTAATCCTTAGTACTCAACGAAAGAGGTTCTATGACAAGTTTTTACCGCAAATCCTTGCTATTTGTGTTTGCTCTGCTATGTATCGGCCTGTTGACCGCAGCATCGCCCAGTCGGGCGCTCGGCCAAACAAGCGGACAACCACCTTTAATCGATCGCGAGCTATTCTTTGGTGACCCGGAAATTTCCGGCGCTCAGATTTCCCCTGACGGGAAGTACATTGCATTCGTTAAGCCTTTTAAAGGCACACGCAATGTCTGGGTAAAACAGACGGAGGAACCCTTCGACGCCGCGAAACCCATTACAGCCGATAAGAGCCGCCCGGTCACCCAATATTTTTGGAGCCGCGATGGCAAGTACATCCTGTTTGCCCAGGATAAGGCCGGTGACGAAAACTATAACGTCTACGCCGTCAATCCAGCCGACAGCCCTGCCACCGCGCAGGATGTCCCCGCCGCGCGCAACCTGACTGATGCAAAAGGAATTCGAGCGGCCATCTATGCAGTTCCGCGCAGTGAGCCGGATGCAATCTATATTGGCCTCAACGATCGTGACAAAGCCTGGCATGACCTTTATAAGGTCAAGATCTCAACCGGCGAACGAACGCTAATCAGGAAGAATACGGAACGCCTCACAGGCTGGGTCTTCGACCGGAAAGATCAACTGCGGCTGGCCACGCGTGCGGCCGAAAACGGAGACACGGAAGTGTTGCGCGTTGACGACAACGGCTTTACCAAGGTTTATTCGTGCAATGTGTTTGAAAGTTGCGGTCCTATTCAGTACCACAAGGACGGACAAAGAGTTTATTTCCTTACTAACAAGGGCGCAGGAATCGATCTGACGCGCTTGATCCTTTTCAATCCGACCACCGGCAAAGAGGAACTTGTTGAGTCTGACCCGTTAAACCGCGTCGATTTTGGCGGCGCTTCCTTCTCTGAGGTAAGTGATGACCTTATCGCCACCACCTATAACGACGACCGTGTTCGTATCTACTGGAAAGACAAGTCTTTCGAGAACGATTACAAGCTGCTGCAAAAGAAACTTCCCGGTAAAGAGACTGCTTTCTCTGATTCGACTAAAGACGAGCGTCTCTGGTTGATTACTGCTTTCAGCGACACAGAACCCGGCGAGCGTTATCTGTTTGATCGTAAGACGAAAAAACTAACTCTTCAATATCGCATTCGGGAGAAGCTCGACCGCTCGTATCTTGCTCCGATGACAGCTGTCCGCTTCAAGTCGTCTGACGGACTCGAGATTCCCGCTTATCTCACATTGCCTAAAGGTGTGCCCGCGAAGAACCTGCCGGCGATTGTGTTGCCACACGGAGGTCCCTGGGGCCGCGATTCATGGGGTTACAACGGGTTGGACCAGTTCCTTGCCAACCGTGGCTATGCGGTTCTGACTCCGAATTTCCGTGCTTCGACTGGTTATGGCAAAAAGTTTCTCGATGCCGGTAACAAAGAGTGGGGCCAGAAGATGCAGGACGACGTGACCTGGGGCGCAAAGTATTTGATCGACCAGGGAATTGCGGATCCGAAACGTGTTGGAATTATGGGAGGATCCTACGGCGGCTATGCCACGCTGGCGGGCGTCACGTTTACGCCGGATCTTTACGCAGCGGCAGTTGACATTGTTGGGCCTTCAAATCTCATAACCTTGCTGGAAACAATACCGCCCTACTGGGAACCGATTCGAAAGTTGTTTTATGCTCGCATGGGCGATCCCAGCACACCGGAAGGCAAGGCGCAATTGGAAAGGCAGTCGCCGCTCAGTCAGGCAAGCAAGATCAAGACTCCACTGCTCGTGGTTCAGGGAGCGAACGATCCGCGCGTGAATAAACGCGAGGCTGATCAGATTGTGATCGCGCTGCGTGATCGCAATTATCCGGTGGAATACATAGTGGCACCGGATGAAGGTCACGGCTTCGCGCGTCCTGTGAACAACATGGCCATGTTTGCGACCGCCGAGAAGTTTCTTGCCAAACATCTTGGTGGCCGCTATCAGGAAAGTATGACACCGGAAGTTACTCAAAGGCTCAAGGACATCACGGTCGATGTAAAAACTGTGTCTCTGCCAAAGAAAATGGAAGCAGTTGCCTCCACTGCTCCAAAGCCGGCGACAGATCTGCAGGCAGCGACGTTCAATTACAGAGCTTCAATCGCGATTGCCGGGCAGACTATTCCGCTGACCGTGAAAACCGAAATCAAAGAGAATAGTGGCGATTGGCTCGTCAATGAAACTGCAGTCACCCCACAGGGAAACATCGTTGACATATCCACGCTTGAGAAGGGGACGCTGGTTTTGAAGCATCGATCCATCAAACAGGGTCCAATGGAAATTGAGTTCGATGTCAAGGACGGCAAAGCCAACGGCACTATGAACGTGAACGGGCAATCGCGCCCGATAGCGGTCGATCTCGGAGGTGCGCTTTTCGGTGATGGCGCCGGCGCCTACGATGTGATTGCACGCCTCCCGCTGGCGGAGGGCTATAGCACGGGTTTCCGGAACTTTGATGTACAAAAGCAGAAGCTACAACTCAAGCAGTTGAAAGTAGTAGGCAGTGAAAGCGTCACAGTTCCGGGCGGCACATTTGACGCGTACAAGATTGAAATAACATCTGCTGACAGTGAAGCAGACAAAACAACCGTCTGGATTGCCAAGGACTCGCGCAATGTCGTGAAAATCAGCGCAGTTCTGGCGCAACTCAACGGCGCGATACTCACGTCCGAGCTCGTGCCGAATTAACCGCACTTTGGCTGTACCAGTAGTTAACTGTATTGCAGGTTAACTGCCCGCTCACTAGAACAAGGCCGCAGGGGAAGACTGGTTGAGAACCATGTTGGACTCTGCGGCTTTGCTGTGCAGACCCTAGACTCACGTTTTAGACCATAGATCTCGTATTCGGTTCCACCGTGTGATTTGCCTTCGCTCCAGAGGAGCGAAATGTTCATAATCCGGCTCTCACGCAAACTCTCGTCGCTATCGGACCTCGCTACAGTAAATTTTGCTTTGGATGGTGCTGTACTTATTGTTCCTTCCTCTTACCTGCCTCACTTCCTGATTGCTAGATTAGGCCTATCGCTCCGCTAGGAGCGAAATTTTTAGGGCACGCGGCTTTATAAACTCCATAGCTTCGTTAGGAGCGGAATGTGTGGTTCCAATGGCGAATACTTTCTCACAGATTTACATTCAAACGGTTTTCGCGGTGAGCAACCGGCTGTCGCTAATCACTCCAGCATTCAAAGAGGACTTGTACAAGTACATCAGTGGAATCGTCACCAAGCAGGGACAGAAGATGATCTCAGTAAATAGTATGCCTGATCACATTCACATTTTGATTGGCCTGAGACCATCAATGGCTCTCGCAGATTTAGTACGGGAAAGTCAAAGCCGACTCTTCAAATTTCGTCAACAAGAACAGATGGGTTCGTGGAAAATTCAGTTGGCAAGAAGGTTACGGCGCTTTCTCTTATGGCCACTCTCAATTAAGCACCGTGATCCGTTATATTCAGAATCAAGAAAAGCACCACAAGCGACGGTCGTTCAAGAAGGAGTATTTGACCCTGCTACGAAAATTCGAAATCACTTTTGAAGACAAATATGTCTTCGAGTTCATCGAGTAAAAGTGAATATACCTAGGCGGCGTTGGTTTGAATCCGAGGTTCCGAGTTCGGAGCCTAGGTTTGCGCCCCGTTAGGGGCGTGATGTTTATAGAACCGCGCTTTCAACAATTCACCGAGCTCCGTAGGAGCGTAATAGGAGTGTGTAAACATTTCGCTCCTACGGAGCTAGGTTGACTTAGAAGGATTTGGTGCTATAAACATTTCGCTCCTAATGGAGCGAAGACTAAGCCTTTCCGCACATCAGGCGGCATAGCCGCAAGACACTTCATCTGAAATTTTCGGCCCCTTAGTATGTTGGAGAGAATCATGACAGTGCTTGAAACTTGTCCCCACTGTGAAGATTTGACCGACCAGAGGCATATATACACTCAGCCGAATCAAAGTTACGTTGAAACGGTTGACGGCAGGAAACTTGTCTTGAGGTCGGCGTACTTCGTGATGGTGTGTGAGAGCTGTAAGGGAATTATCCTCTATCAAACGCCAGAATTGGAATCGGCCACTCCTGAGGCAAAAACTGACGATTGGGACGATGAAGAAGAAGGATATGAAGAGGCCATTCTCCGTCTCGCATTTATCGACAAAAACTCTGAGTGCGTCCCCCGGGTTGCTTGGCCGCCAAAAGTTGCTATCAGAGTTCACGAGGACCTCGCGCCCTGCGTACCACCCTTGGTTAGAGATTTCTATAGAGAAGCGATTTCGGTCAAGCATTCTCCCAAGTCTTTTGCCGTTCAAATAGGTAATGCTTTGGAAGTTATTCAGAAGGACTTAGGAATTCCAAAGAAAGGTCTCGAGCAACTTGAGTCACGGTCTCCGCTCGGACTAAGCCAAATTGCAATCAGGATCAAGGACTGGCGCAACCTAGGTGCGCATCCCGATCCGGGACTGCTAACAGCCGAAGACGTCGGAGACATAGACGACTTCATCCGCCTGATAATAGATCATGTATACGTGTTTCCCGATAAACTGAAACGGGCACTGCAGAAGTTGGAGATGGTTGGTGGCGACGTCGATAGCAATGAGAGGCAATACACTAGTGGAAGTTCGAACGCTCGTAAATGGAAAGTTAGAAAATGAAAACCCTAATTCGTAACGGCCGCGTCATCACCGCTACCGACGACTATAAAGCGGACATTTTAATCGAGGACGAGGTCGTCTCAGTCATCGGGGCAAAGCTCGAGATGGAAGCTGATAAAGTCATTGATGCTGCCGGAAAGCTTGTTATTCCTGGCGGCATTGATCCGCATACGCACATGGAGCTCCCGTTTGGCGGGACACAATCGTCCGACGATTTTCGCACGGGAACAATTGCCGCTGCCCACGGTGGCACCACGACCATCATAGATTTCGCCGTGCAGTATAAAGGCCAATCTCTCATCGAAGGTATAGACAATTGGCATAAGAAAGCTGAAGGCAAGACTGCCATCGATTATGGCTTCCATTTGATCACTACCGAACTGGAAGACAATCAGATTGAAGAACTCCACACGGCAATGGACGAAGGTGTGACCAGCTTCAAAATGTTCATGGCCTATCCCGGTGTTTTTCTGGTCGATGATGCGACCATTTTTCGCGCCATGTCTGCTGCCGGTGAACGCGGTGGTTTGATATGCATGCACGCCGAAAACGGAATCGTGATCAATGAGATCATCAAGCACGCACTCGCCAAGGGCCACACCGCACCTAAGTATCATGCGCTGACACGCCCAACCATTGCCGAAGCCGAAGGCGTGCATCGCGCAATCGCAATTGCGGAGATGGCCGAGTCCCCTGTTTACATCGTGCATCTATCCTGCGCTGACGCATTAAATCAGGTTCGTCAGGCTCGTGATCGCGGAATTCCGGCCTTTGCCGAGACTTGTCCGCAGTATCTTTTCCTTTCCCTCGACAACTACGACGAGCCGGGATTTGATGGCGCGAAATATGTAATGACGCCGCCACTCCGGGACAAATCAAACCAGGCTGAGCTCTGGAAGGGTTTGAAGATGGATGATCTTCAGATCATCTCAACGGATCACTGTCCTTTCTGCATGAAAGAACAGAAGGAACTCGGCCGCGCCGACTTTTCAAAAATTCCGAACGGCGCTCCCGGGGTCGAGAATCGTGTTCCGCTTATCTACAACGGCGGCGTGGTTGAAAATCGTATCAGCCTCAACCGTTTCGTCGAACTGACTTCCACCGCCGCGGCGAAGATGTTTGGCCTCTTTCCCAAAAAAGGAACTATCGCCGTCGGCTCTGACGCCGACATGGTGATCTTCGATGTCAATAGAGAACAAACCCTGAGTGTCACGACGAGCCACATGAACGTCGACTACAACACATACGAAGGCAAAAAGATTCGAGGCGTGGTGGAAAGTGTGCTCTCACGCGGCAAGGTTGTTATTGAGAGGGGTGAATACAAGGGAAAACCCGGCGATGGAAAATTCCTGAAGCGCGGTGAGTGCATAGCCTTCTAACTTTATGCGCGTTATTCCGGCAGGAATTGTTCATAATGAGTAAACACAGTCGTTCTGCATTCGGCTATGCCGCTTGACGTGCGGAAAGCTCTGCCTTTCCGATCAGCGCTTCTCAACTCTGAGAGGCTACGCCTCTTCTCCAGCCGATGCGATCAATATCCACCTAGGCTCGTCCTCAAGCGGACAGCGGTTCCAGTAACGGACAGGTGACCACCGAGAACCTTCGGCTTTTTCAACGAAACCATCCTCACTGTCTCTTGAGGTCGTATGCATGAGGCGTAGCCTCATGATTCCAGGAGGAGCGTTATCGGAAAGGCAGAGCCTTTCCGCACATCAGACGGCATAGCCGAAAGCAAAACATGTTGCCTCCGGCAATCTGCCACGCTCAACCCCGGCGCTCTTCGGTCTCTCCCATTT
>JALYXE010000256.1 GCA_030947265.1 Acidobacteriota bacterium | reverse complement strand
GGTCTCCTCGACCGACCCGTGGCACCGTGCCCGCGATCTCGACCCGGGCACCGAGCAGCCGAGCTTCGAGCGCGTCGCCTCGAGCGGGCTGACGCGGGGCCAGCCGCTGCTCGCTGCCGTCCCCATCGCCTACGGGACGCCGGCCGACGCGGCGGCGGAGCTTCGCTACCTGCGCGCCCGTGGTATCCCCTTCACGCGCGCCGAGCTGGGCGAGGAGCCCGACGGGCAGCTGCTCGGGCCCGAGGACTACGGGGCGCTGTATGACCAGTTCGCCCGCGTGCTCACCCGTGCCGCCCCCGGAGTCACCCTGGGCGGCCCGAGCCTCGCCACGTCGGTGCCCGACTGGACGGTGGCGCCCGACGCCAGCGGAAACCGCTCGTGGACATCGCGCTTCTTGGGCGAGCTGCACCGCCGCGGCGCGTCGCGGGAACTGGGCTTCTTCTCGTTTGAGTGGTATCCCTTCGACGACGTGTGTCAGCCCACGGCGCCGCAACTGGCGCAAGCGTCTCAACTGCTCAAAGATTCACTCGCAAAAATGCAGGATGGCGGATTAACCCGGGCCATTCCCTGGATAATCACAGAATATGGATACTCAGCTTTCGGGGGACGGGCAGAGATGGACATCGAAGGCGCGTTGCTGAACGCGGACGTCGCTGCCACTTTCCTTACCCTGGGAGGCGAGCAAACATTTCTTTATGGTTACGAGCCCAACGAGATCATTCACGAAGTTGCCTGCTCTTCCGGTAACAACATGCTCTTCCTACTCCGCGATGACGGAACCATAAGCTATCGAATGCCAACTTACTATGGGGCGCGACTATTAACTCAAGAATGGGCGCAACCCGGAGATGGTCTGCACGAACTTTATATTGCAACCGTGGACGAAGCTGCGATGCAAAACAGGACGTTGATTACCGCGTATCCTTTGCTCCGTCCCGATCACTTGTGGTCAGTGATGTTGGTCAATAAAGATTCCAGCAATGCCCATCCAGTGGAAGTTAGGTTTTACAACCAGGGTAGCGGTTCAGAATCAGAATTTGAGGGCGCTATTGACTTGTATCAATACTCAAGGAAGCAGTATGAGCTGAGTGTTGACAAACAGGAGCCTTACCCGACCAGGGACCAGCCACCAGAACACCGGACGATACCGGGATCAAACGGTTTGGTCGTACAATTGCCCGCGTATTCGATAACTGTTATTCGAGGGACGGGTCCCGCCCCGAGTAACTAAAAGTGAATTGGCCGTATCATTGATTATTTCGTCCGATTGAGGAGTTAGCGTTCATGGCAATATCTCGCCGAACGTCCGGCCACAAGACGCTACACCAGCTCATCCGCAACATGGTGAATGGCCGGATCTGCTCAACCCTGACCGGCTGGGCAGTTCCCGCCGCCCCCTCGTGGAAGCGGCTACTTGCGTTCTGGCGCGTTGCCCCGTTAGTCTGTAGGTTGTAATCTCCTTATTATTTCATATCCTGCGAGGGCGAATCTTTTGCTCCTGCGTGTCGAGGTGAGTAGATGGCTCATATAGTAATCGCAGACTTGAAAGGCAAGGGTTCAGTTAGCAAAGATACGGTCGCTGGTGGTTACGGTTCACGCTTTCGCGGTGATTCCGTCACCACTCGCTTTGCGAAAAACATGAGGCGACTGTTCCTCAATGTACCCAGCATCCAGACCGGCTACCTGGCCGCGATTTTTGCGGATGCCGGACACCATGTGACAGTCACGCGCGATGATAAGCCCGTCGAAGGCGATCTTGGGTTGGTCCTCACATCGCTGGTAGATTATCGACATGAGCGCGAATGGGCTCTCGCAGCCCGCGGGCGGGGGATGCAAATCGGATTCTTCGGCACGCCCGCGACGCATTTGCCTGAACTTTTCGCTGACGCTGGTGATTTCGTCATAAGTGGCGAGCCCGAAGCCGCGGCAATTAGATTAGCTAGCGGGGAACAGTTGCAGGGTGTTGTTCAGAGTCCCGCAATAAACGACCTCGACTCGCTCCCTCTCCCGAGGTGGGATTGGGTAAAAGCCAGCCGGTTCGGGCATACAAGTCGTCAAGGCATTGGATTAGCGCGCGTCTTTCCGATGCTTACCAGCCGCAGTTGTCCGGAACATTGTACTTATTGTCCGCATCGAATCACTGCCAGTTTCCGTCAACGTTCTGTCGAGTCTGTGATCGCTGAGATGGAAGACCTCTGTCGGCACTCCACTCAACCTCACATCAAGATTCGTGATCCGCTGTTTACACTCGATCGTGAGCGCTGTTTCCAACTGAGTGAAGAGATCGTTGCGCGCGGACTGCAACTCACCTTTGAATGCGAGACCCGAATGGATGATCTCGACGAAAAGCTGGTTCGCGCGATGCATGCCGCCGGGCTTCGCGAAATATCTTTCGGCGTCGAGTCCCCGGACCCTTTAATCCTAAAGAAGGTCGCTCGCCGCTATATCCCCCTCGAACATATGCGCAACATCGTGAACCTCTCCTGGGAACTGGGCATTGTCACCACCGCCTTTTACGTGATTGGGTTTTTGCAGGAGACAGAGGAGAGAATCGAAGACACCATTCGATTCGCCTGCGATCTCGATACGACCTACGCCAATTTCAAAATTCTTACGCCGTATCCCGGCACGCCGCAATTCAAACAACTCAAGCCACTCATTTTCGAAACGGATTGGGAAAAGTTCGATGGATATACGCTGACGTTCAATCATCCACACTTAACACCCCGCCGTGCGCGACTGATGCTCGGCATGGCATTCTCACGTTTCACCGCCCGTCCCAGCCAACTGTTTAAATGGATCGGTCTGCACAAATATTCACATCACCCCTGGTTGCGAAAAGCGGACGCCTGGTCCTGGCGCAAACAGGAATCCTTTGATCGTCCGTGGCTTTCGCAAAGAAAGGTCGCGGTATGAACCTGCGCACCATACCGCGTTATGGCGTGCGCTCAGTTCCCGGTGAGGAGAAAGACATCATCGCCGCCTTTCGCCGTGGTGAGGCGGTCGAGGGCCCTGCTATTGCCGAGTTTGAAGAGCGCTTTGCGGCCTATCATCATATGGATCATGCGGTTGCTGCTTCGTTCGGCCGTATGGCGTGCTACTACATTCTGCGCGCCCTCGCCCTGCCTCAGGGCAGCGAAGTGATCTTTCCGGCGCTGACCTTCTGGGTCATTCCGGAGATTGCGCGTCGCGCCGGTCTGGTTCCCGTCTTTGTTGATGTGGATCCCCTGTCGTTCAATCTCGATCCGAATAAGATCGAATCTGCAATTACAGAACGCACGCGAGCGATCGTGCCAACTCATCTCTATGGCCGGCCGTGCGATATGTCAGAGATCATTCCCATCGCTGAGAAGCACGATCTGGTAGTGATCGAAGATTGCGCACAAGCGGTCGGGGCACGTTACCGCGGCCGGCTTGTGGGCACCTTCGGTACGGCCTCATTTTTCAGCTTTCAACTGCTCAAGGGGATAAATACCTATGGCGGCGGCATGGCCATAACCAACGATGCTAACGTTGCCTCACACCTACGAGAGCAGGTAGCAAGCGAACCACTCCAGAGCGCCGAAGATTTAGCAAAGCGTTTCATTGCAGGCTTTCTCTCACGAATCGGAATCAGTCCCAAAGGATTTACTTTTTGGGGATACCCTTTACAGGCGTCGTCATCGCTGTTCGGACATTACGATCTTTCGAAGTACATCTGGGAGAAGATCCGTCCGCTTGATCGTTTTCCGCGGGCCTACCGGCAGCGATATTCGAACGCGCAGGCTCTGGTCGGGATGCGCGGCCTGGCTAAACTCGATGAATTTAACGCGCGCTCTCGTGAACACGCTACGCATTACACACTCGGCCTCTCTGACTGTCGCGCTATCCAGACCCCCCAGGTGCCGGAAGACATCGACCACGTGTTTTATCAGTATTGCGTCTACATTTCGGATTCAGCCCGAGCAAGCCGGCGAGCGATTCGCCGGGGTGTGGACTTTGAAACGACGCACGTTGATGTCTGCTCGTCATTGCCGCTCTTCAGAGAGTTCGCTGCCTCTTGTCCCGGCGCTGAATTGACGGAAGCGGCGCTCCAACTGCCGGTTTACTCACGGCTGCGTAAGTCTGACGTCGAGCGCGTGCTGCGTGTCGTACGCGACGTTACCGGGGACCTCGCACCGCTCGGAAGGATTGCTAAGCTCCAGTTTGATATGGCGAGCCAGGTGACGCGCGGGAAACGTGCACGCGTGACTTGAGGAAGTGCTCACAATCTTCATTTTCATAATTAACATTGCGTCGACTGCGATCTCGACTGTTAGCGATCAAAGCTGGGGAATGCGACTGCTTCCTAAGTATGGATACTTTGCAATTCTCTTCGCAGCGTTTTGGGAAGGCGAGATAGTACTGATCGCGGCCGGGGCCATGTGTGGTTCGGGTTATCTTGACTGGCGTTTGACGATTTTGGCAGCGGCGATCGGCGGCTCCGCCGGAGACCAGATTTATTTTTACGCCGCACATGAACGGGCCGCCCGCGCTATTCAGAAATCCAAGCGGTTAAGCAGGTGGTATCCGAAGGTAAGTAAGTTTGGACTGCGTCACAGTACCGTAGTGGTCTTGCTTTCTCGGTTCGCGGCCGGCCTTAGAATCACGATCCCTCTCGTTTGCGCATCCATTGGAATGCCGGCCAAGAAATACAGCGTTTTAAGTCTGGTCAGTGGCTTTGCCTGGGCCAGTTTCTGGGTAGCAGTGAGTTATCAAGCCGGGGCTCATTGGAAGTAAGGCGCTTTCTTTGGGTTTCGTTTAGAAAGCGCACTTGTGCGCCCGCTCCTGGGATGCCGGATACGTCCGTTATCTAAACGAATGTTTGTCTCTCGCTGGATTGAGCGTTTAGCTTAACGGTTATTCAGTGGTCAACTTATAGCGTAGCGCGAACGGAATCGCACGGACTCAGAGCTTGGTTACATACCATTTAGCGGCCACTCCTTTCGCTGGCGGCATCGCGATGAAGAGTGCTGCGATTGAAGCCCAAAACCCGGATGCCACTTTTTCATTCTGAAGCGCATACCCACATTCAAGAATCATTTGCAAAAGCGGCT
>JALYXE010000255.1 GCA_030947265.1 Acidobacteriota bacterium | reverse complement strand
CCAGTAAAGTGATGAGTGTCTCGAGCACCCGCTGCGGTTCACCGATGGATCCGTGCACAACACGACTGAAAATTGATTGCTTCAACGGTTTTTTCAAAATCATCCTCACTGGCTCGTGCGTAAAGCTGGCTTGTTCAAGCGCTCTCCTATTCGCGATGCACCACGCATCAGGGAATCTAACATTACACGAGAGTTTGTCCCTTACCCAGACAAAACTGACAGTCAGCGCTGGATTCCGTGGCCCAGCAAGAATGCAACGAGAACGCGAGATGGGACGAATATTAAGGTCTTCCAATTGCAATAAAGCGGTCGTTTCACCTAAATGGCGACAATTAGGTGATCAGCGGCGTGCGCATGGTTAGGACACCATTGTTAGTAGTAGCTTTCCGGTTGTCTTTCTGCCTTCAAGATCGCGGTGGGCCTCCTGAGCTTCCGCCAATTGATACGTTTTGTGTATTCTAAGTTTTAAATCACCTCGAATGATCATCTGCATCACATCGCTTGATCGTTGTTCCAGCTCCTCGCGAGTGGCGATGTAGTGGCCCAGGCTTGGTCGGGTAACATATAGCGAACCTTTTTGCGTGAGCTTGAGAAGATCGAAGAGTGGGACTGCACCGCTGGCCCCGCCAAAGAGAACCAGGTTGCCACGCTGTCGCAGAACGTTAAGATCTTTTTCAAAGGTAGTTTTACCCACTCCGTCATAAACAACGTCAACGCCTTTGCCCTCGGTAAGACGGTGGGTTTCCATCTCAAAATCCTGCTCCGTATAAATGATCACCTCATCAGCGCCGGCATCACGGGCGAGTTGGGCCTTTTCTGCAGAACCCGCAGTCGCCAACACGCGCGCGCCCAGCAGTTTGCACATCTGGACCAGTAACAGTCCCAGACCTCCAGCCGCCGCATGAACCAGCGCCGTCTCACCTCGTTTGATCGGATACGTGCTGTGACTAAGATAGTGCGCAGTCATACCCTGCAGCATTGCGGCAGCGGCCTGATTGAAGTCGAGTTGGTCGGGAATCTTAACCAGCCGATCAGGAGGCACAGCAGCGTACTGCGCATAGCTTCCCAGCAGGCCCGTATAAGCCACGCGTTCCCCAAGTCTTACGTTTGTTACGTCACAACCTGTCGCTATAACAATCCCTGCCGCTTCCTGGCCATTGATGAAAGGGAGTGGTGCCGGGTAGCGTCCCTCGCGGAAGTAGACGTCGATGAAATTCACACCGGCCGCTTTGATCTGCACCACCGTTTCATTTGGTTTGGGGTCAGGAATGGGAAGATCGACCAGCGTCAGGACTTCTGGACCACCGACTTTAGCGACTTGAATGGCTTTCATTGACTAGGTTAATTCGCCACCTAACAGTTCGCCGCGGCGGGCAACACCCGTGGCGTGAGCAGCAGCTTCCACATCGCGCGCGACGGCTGGGGCCACTCGCTTATCGAAGACCGAGGGAACAATGTATTCGGGGTGGAGTTCGTGGTCGTTGATGATATGCGCGATAGCGTGGGCCGCTGCGAGTTTCATCTCCTCGTTAATCCGCGAAGCACGACAGGCGAGCGCGCCGCGAAATATTCCGGGGAAACAAAGCACGTTGTTGATTTGATTCGGATAATCCGAACGGCCGGTGGCCATCACCGCAACATATGGCTCAGCATCTTCCGGCATTATCTCAGGCGTGGGATTGGCCATCGCGAAGACAACCGGTTGTTCCGCCATCTCCTTCAAGTCGTTTCCATCGATCACACCCGGCACAGACAGTCCAAGAAAAACGTCGGCGCCCTTTATTACTTCATGGACGGTTCCCTTCTCTTCGGCCGGATTCGTGTTTCGGGAATACCAGTCTTTCACCCAATTCATGTGTTCGCGCCGGCCGCGATACAGGGCACCCTGCTGGTCGCAGCCAATAATATTGCGAACACCGGCTGCCATGATGATCTTGCTGCAAGCCACCCCAGCCGCGCCAACGCCATTGACGATGACTTTGACGTCGCTCATCTTTTTACCCACAAGCTTTAGTGCATTAATTAGAGCCGCCAGCACAACGACTGCTGTGCCGTGCTGATCGTCATGGAACACGGGGATGTTGAGTTCCTCCTTCAGCCGATCCTCGATCTCAAAGCAGCGCGGCGCGGAAATGTCTTCGAGATTGATTCCGCCAAAAGCGGTAGAGATTGCTTTCACTGTGCGAACGATCTCGTCGGGGTCCTTCGTGTTCAAGCAGATGGGAAAAGCATTCACGCCGGCGAACTCCTTAAATAACATTGCCTTTCCTTCCATCACTGGCATCGCTGCAGCGGGACCAATATCGCCAAGGCCGAGCACGGCTGTACCGTCGCTTACGATGGCCACGGTGTTCTTCTTGATTGTCAGGGTGAAAGCCTTTTCCGGATCTTTCTCAATCGCCAGGCAGACACGAGCAACTCCGGGTGTATAGGCCATGGAGAGATCGGCGCGAGTTTTCAGTGGCATCTTCGATACAACTTCGATTTTGCCGCCCAGGTGCATGAGGAACGTGCGGTCGGAGACGTTGACGACCTCGATGCCATCGATGTCTTTAACGGCTTCGACAATCTTTTCGCCGTGTTCGCTCGAGGTGGCGCTCACGGTGATGTCGCGAACGATGTGGTCGCTGCCGGCACTCACAATGTCAATTGCGCCGATGTCGCCACCCGAGCGTCCAATCGCCGTCGCAACTTCGCCGAGAGTTCCCGCTCGAGTTGAAAGCTTGACGCGCAGAGTCAAGCTGTAACTGGCGCTGGGTACTCTTTCCACTGAGTTACGATCCTTCCTGCATTTGAAAAAGGGTTTGGGAACTCTAACGCCGGGGACAACAGTCCGGCAAGTTTGGGATGCGAACTGCCCACCGCACGGGAGACTGTTTGAAAACCCAAAAGGCCGTTGAGCGGACCACTTAGAATCGATTTTCCGGCGCGCTACCCAATGTGGTTGAATACCTTTTTGTTCAACGCCTCGCGTTCACCTCGGGGCCGACTTTGCGGTTTCTAAGGCCGTTTTGATCTGCTGGAGAACTTGCGGCTCCAGGCCGGCTTTGTCTGCCAGCTGGATCGAGCGAAGTCCCAGGAGTTTGTAAACTTCCAACTCTTCGGCGAATTGCTTTCGGGACAACATTTCCAGGTGTCTCTGAACGGTGGCGAGATCGCCGCGCGCGAATGTTCCGGTTAAGGCCTGCTCTGGACCGGAGTCCTTTACATTGTTAACCGTACTCTCAACCAGTGGAATCAATATTCGTTGCGCGCTTTTTTGACTCATTCCGCAAGCAGCGAGCAACTCTGAGGTCAAATCAAAGAGTGCAACAAGATGTCCCGAGGCCATCACGGCCGCCGCATGATAGAGCGCCTTCTTATTTGGCTGGATCGAAAAACTTGTCCCCTTCAGGTCGGTAACAATCAGTTGCGCCAACAGCAGGGCTGCCTGATCGCCCTCCAGGCAATAAAAGGCACCGCACAAAGCTTTTGCTCCGGCGTACGGCTCGTTGACGGAAACAAGCGGATGCAAGGACCCGGTATGGAATCCCAACTTTGCCAATGGGCTCAAGACATCAGAGGCCAGCGCCCCGCTCGTGTGAAGGACTGTCTGGCCCCGTCGGGCGTGCTTTTGTGAGCTTGCAAGTGCTTCCGCCGTGGACTTAATGGCATCGTCCGGCGTCGTGATCAAAATTACGTCGCTGGCGGGCAGTTGATGAAGATGGTCTGCGCCGAGCGCGAGAATTGGCCCTTCCAATTTATTAATTAGCGCAGCAGCTTTTCTGGCGTGGGGGGCGTGTCGAGCGACCAGGGCCTGGATGGGATATCCGGAAGAGTGAAGGGCAATTGCCAGGGCCTGTCCGAGCCGGCCCGCGCCTACAATCGAAACCGAAGGCTTTGGTCTTTGGGTTATCTTTTTCTTCATTTCTGGGAAAACCAGAAGCAACGAGCATGCTCCCTCTCAGAACGCGGAGCGGACCGAGAAAGCCGCAGCGCGCTTTGGGGTAGTGGTAGCGATGGGCTGTCAAGCGACATGTTGATTAGAACACCCCCTCGCTCCCGCTACCCTGAAGGAAGCCCGCCTGATCTGCTCGCGGTTCTGTAAGCGTTTCCCGGTCATGAGGCAAGTCTTGCCCAATGACAGTTTGCAAAGTCTTCAAATTTCTAGGGTTTTCCAAGGTACTGCATTATAATGGCGGCCATCCCGCATTCGCCAAAAGGTTAAGGCTTTTTGTTTACCGCAGGGGCGAAGTATTTGCACTTTCGCAATCACTTCGTGCGCACAACCAGCGGCTACTGCCGGGCATCATAGACTGCGCGTTTGAAAATAGCGAAAAACAGCTTACCTTGACAGAGCGCTTCCGTTTCGTCCTTGTAAATGTTTCGCCCGCGCAGAAACCCTCAATGTGTGACCTCGAAAGATTTTCCCCAGAATTCTTTCAATTCGGCATGTTTTTAAGATATCTGGAGGTTTTCAAGATGAATAGCTTCTCCCGCATTGCCACCGCCTTCTTCTTAGCTTCTTCCCTGCTTGCCGGGTCCATTGCGGGCTTTGCCCAAACGTCTCAATCGCCGGCCAAGTCCAAAGAACCCGCTCCGGCCACGACCGCAACTAAAAAAGATGCCAACCAGACGGCGCCGACCACTCCTGCGGGCTCGAACAAGCCGCTTTCAGTGAACGAAGATCCTGCCATGATCGGAAAGCGCAACATTAACAAAGGCATCATTGCCAAGATGAGCGGTTCGACCGAGAAGGAAGTGAGGCAGGGACGTGAGGCGGCCGCCGAAGTTGATCGACAGGCTAAGTTTATCGACGATCCTCTGATCACTGAGTATGTAAACCGGGTCGGTCAGAACATTGTTTTGCACTCCGATGCAAAAGTTCCCTTCACCATCAAAGTCATCGACTCCGACGAAGTCAACGCGTTTGCTCTGCCCGGCGGATTTTTCTATGTCAACAAAGGATTGCTTCTGGTGGCGGATAACGAAGCCGAACTAGCTGGCGTGATGGCGCATGAAATCGCCCACGTTGCGGCTCGCCATGCTGTTGAAAACCAGACCAAGGCTTCTCTGTTGGAATACCTCGCTTTGGGTGGTTCGATCTTTCTCGGGGGCATTCCCGGAATGATTTATCAAAACACCGCCGGACTTGGACTGTTGGGAATCTTTATGAAGTTCAGTCGCAGTGCGGAAGAGGAAGCCGACCGGCTCGGCGTTCAGTACATGTATGCCGCCGGTTACGATCCCAGCGCGATGGCGACGATGTTTGAAAAGCTGGAAGCAAAGAACAAGAAGAAACCAGGGCTGATTTCGCGGGCGTTCGCCTCACATCCGGGGCCGCCAGAGCGGCGCGCCGCAGCGCTCGCGTTGGCAGCAAGGTTTCCCGAGCATGAAGAGTACGTCATCAGCACGTCGGAGTTTCAGAAAGTGAAGTCGCGGTTATTGCGACTTTCGAACGCCAGGGCCTCAAGCACCGGAGCGCTTCCAGGCGCCGACGAAGGAGCGCCAGGAAGGCCTACGCTTAAGAGACGGCAACCAACTCCCGACGATTCGACGACTAACCCGGACGGGATCGAGTCGAAGCCTGCGGACAAGGCAGAGCCTCCGAAGCTGAAAAAGAACGACGGTTCCAAGCCGTCACAACCGTGATGGTCCTCGAACTATTGCGATCAAAAGCTCCTCGGCAGTGATGCCCGGGAGCTTTTCTTTTTTGTCACGCAAACTGTTAGTTTGCGTGACATCTCGATTTATCACGGCTGACCGGCTTCCGCAGACTCACAGTTTGCTCTACAACATTTGCGCTACATCCATGCACTCGTTGTGACGCTAAGTCACCAACTTGACAATCTTTAAGGGCGTTGGGTATTCTAGCCGTTCGCGTTTTATTCGCTAAAAATAGAGATCGTAATCCATGTCAACATACTTCCCCAGCGGCAAAGCTCTAGCTGGCAAACGCAAATGGTACCTGGTGGATGCGGCCGGTCAAACCGTAGGCCATCTGGCCTCTGAAGTTGCTTCTATTCTTTCTGGAAAACGTAATCCCGCGTGGACTCCTTTCATGGATATGGGCGACCATGTCATCGTGATCAATGCTCGGAAGGCGGTTCTCAAAGGAGCGAAGGCTGAGCAGAAGATGTATCGACACCACACGCTATACCCCGGAGGTCTCAAGGAGGTCTCAGCCGCAGAGATGTTTGCCAAGCGGCCCGACCGAGTAATCTCGCTGGCCGTCCAGGGTATGCTGCCCAAAAGCAAATTAGGCAAAGCAATGGCAAAGAAACTTAAGGTCTATGCCGATGGTGAACATCCCCACACCGCCCAACGCCCGCAGGCTCACCAACTCACCACCAGATCAAATCAGGCAAATCAAGTCAAATAATGCAGAGTTTAATAAGAGGAAGATATAGCTGTGGCTGAAATTCAATACTACGGAACAGGACGACGCAAGACGTCAACTGCCAGAGTTTACCTGCGTGCTGGTGGGGGCGACTTTCAAATTAATCGGAAAACATTTGATCAGTATTTTCCAAACGAAACTTTGCGTATGATCATCCGGCAGCCCTTGCAGTTGACTGAGACCGTTAGTAAGTTTGATGTTCTGATCAATGTTCGTGGTGGCGGACCGGCAGGACAGGCGGGCGCGATTCGCCACGGCATCACGCGGGCGCTGCTCGAGTACAACGCAGATCTTCGTCCCGCGCTGAAGCAGGCAGGTCTGATCACGCGCGACCCACGTATCAAAGAACGTAAGAAGTACGGGCAAAAGGGCGCCCGCAAACGCTTCCAATTCTCGAAGCGATAACGAAGATTGATGACTGCGGAATTCGGATTGCAGATTCCTCGCAATACGATTAATTCCGAAATCCGCGATCCGAATTCGAAAATCGAAGAATCCATTGTCGTAACTCGGATTGGTTGCTCTTCAAAAAGGAGAGCCACGGGGTTACGGCGAGTACATTAAACCAGTTCACTGAAAAGGAGATTTAGTTTGGTTCAGGTTACGATGAAGGAACTACTGGAGGCTGGCGTACATTTCGGCCACCAGGTTCGGCGCTGGAATCCAAAGATGAAGGAATACATCTTCGGCGAGCGCAACGGCATTTACATTATCGACCTTCAGAAGACTCAGCGGATGTTTCGCGACGCACTCGCGTTTGTTACAAATGCGATTGCGGAAGACCGGGGAAAGACTGTGCTGTTTGTCGGAACAAAGAGACAGGCTCAGGATGCTGTTCGCGAAGAAGCTGAACGCTGTGGTCAATTCCACGTCAACCAACGTTGGCTCGGCGGCCTGCTGACAAACTTCCAAACCGTTCAGAAGTCGATAAAGCGTTTAAAGGACCTCGAGGCCATGCAGACGGATGGCCGCTATGAAAAGCTGACCAAGAAGGAACGCATTAAACTCGACCGAGAGCGTGAAAGCTTGAATAAGAACCTGTCAGGTATCAAGTCGATGAATCGACTTCCCGATGTGGTTTTTATCATCGACGTTCGCAAGGAAGAAATCGCGGTGGCGGAAGCCAACCGGTTGGGAATCCCCATTG
>JALYXE010000252.1 GCA_030947265.1 Acidobacteriota bacterium | reverse complement strand
CTTGTAGCGACTCCTCCAGTTCGCCTTTATAGAGGTGGGCTTCGCAGCCATCACACTTGACGAAGACGTTCTCCGTCTTCACCACGCGTTCCTCCGGAGGAACGGCCTCAATTTGTTTACTTTTTTTGCTAAACCACGGCATGAATTATTTCAATCTATCGCCCATAAATCCACAGGTTTGATTGAAGTGTTGGCAACGTTGAGAAGGTTACCATATGAACTCAAAACGATGAAGGCTAGACGTTTCCAGTAGTGATGCAGTTTGAGTGCTTGCCGTTAGTACAACAATCGGGCCCATTGAACCGCCGCTATCCCAATTCAGATGGGCAAACTCCATCAGTTGCACGGCCGGGGGCTCGCAGCACGCGCGGTCTCAGCGTTGAGTGATTACGAGGCTTAGAACTCTATCCCCTGCTGGGCACGGATTCCGGCGCTGAATGGATGTTTTATTTCGGTCATCTCCGTAACCAAGTCGGCGGCCTTAATCAATTTCGCGGGCGCGTCGCGACCGGTGACGACGATATGCAGTGCCGGCTGGGAGGCTCGAACACTTTTGAACTCCTCCACAACCTCATCAACAGGCAATAGCTCGTAACTCAAAACGTAAACCAGCTCATCGAAGACCAGCAGGTCGTAGTCTCCACTGCGCATCTTTTCCACGCAAAGATTCCAGGTTTCTCGTGCGGTAGCGCGATCCTGTTGAGGATTTTTCGTGTCCCAGGTGAAACCATCGCCCATCGTGTGCACTTCGATGCCGAGTTTCTCGGCAGACTCGTGCTCGCCGTATCGATCGTTGCGCGACTTCATGAACTGAATCATGCAACACTTCAAACCTCGGCCGGCCGCGCGCATCATCAGGCCCAGGGCACTGGTGGTTTTACCCTTGCCATTGCCGGTGTGAACGATAAGCAGGCCGCGCGTCTTTTCCTGGTAGTCTTCGCGGCGCCACTTGTACTTTTTTTCTTTGGAAGACATTTTGGGACAGAGGCCAGAAGTCAGAGATCAGAGATCAGAAATCAGTTGAAGATACAAACGATTTTCCATTTCTCATTTCACATTTTTCATTTTTCATTGTGGACTCAATTTGAAGTACAACACTCAATAGCGTATTTCTCAGAATGATTACAGAACCGTGAGCGTAATGATTGCGGAACTGTGAGCGTAATGATTGCGGAACCGTGAGCCTGCCGGGGACCCCGCGAGTAGCCGGCGTTCGGTGGCGATGCACTTCCAAATTGAATCCGCCAATGAAAAATGAAAAATGTGAAATGAGAAATGGAAAATGGTTTTCTTAGGCCTGTAATACTGCCTACTCAACATCGCGAAGTGCATCCTCAGTGATCTCCGAGGATCCGTTCGCGCGCTCCACTGCCTCCTGCAATAAGGCGATGATTTTTTCCTCGGCCTCTTCCCACGTTCCCCGCAGAGTGCAGCCTGCCGCGTTCCGATGTCCGCCGCCGCCAAACTTTTCGGCGACCTTCGCAACGTTCACATCGCCCTTGGATCGCAGGCTGGTCCGGTAAACCCCGAGCTCGCATTCCTTGAGCATTGCCACGGCCTCTACCTCGCCGACTGTCAGCGGATAGTTAACAAAACCATCCGCGTCTTCGTCAGAAGCATCCGCGCTATGCTGCATTTCGAGACTGTGACGCAGACAAGCGATGCGACCAGTTGAATCGCGACGCGCGGTTGAAAGTACGGCGCCCATCAACTGAATTCTGCTCCAGGGATAACTGGCGAAGACAGCCTCCGCCGCTTTGGCAGGTTTCACGCCTGTTCGCAAAAGCTCAGAGGCAACTTTGAAAGTTCGTTCTGTGGTGTTGGAGTAATGAAACGAGCCGGTATCGGTAATGAGGGCGGTGTAACAACATTCGGCGATTTCTTTCGTCACTCGAACGCCGGTAGCCTTGCACAGGTTGTAGATCATTTCGCCGACTGCGGACGCGGTCGAGTCGATCCAGTTGATCTTCCCAAAAAGCGCGGTCGTTGAATGATGATCTATATTGACGACGAATTCCTTGTCCAGATCGATCAAGCCCGGACGGGTAATGTCGGAGCATTCGATGACGAATACGGCGTGATAAGAACTATCGACCGTCGGGGTAACTCGTACTTCTTTCGCTCCCGGCAGTTTCTGATAAGCGTGCGGGACGGGATCGCGCATGATCACTTCCACTTCCTTATCCAGACCACGCAGCAACCAGTAAAGACCAAGTGACGAACCCAAACTGTCACCGTCAGGACGAATGTGCGAGGTGATTGCAAACCTTCGCTTTTCTTCGATCAGCTGAACAACTTGACTAAGCATTAAGAGCAAGGATGAAGGCGGAAGGATGAATTATGAAGCACGGTAACGCAGCTTCTTTCGTTCATCCCTCATCCTTCATCCTTCATCCTTTCTTTCCCATTCTTGTTCAATCTTTTCCAGCAACTGGTCCACGCGGTCACCCGTCTCTTCGATGCGGTCCCTCACAAAATGAATCTCTGGAGTGCGAGGAAGGTTGAGTGAGAGGCTCAATTGTTTTCGAACGTAAGGAGTCGCGTGACGCAGGGCGCTGAGCGCAAGTAGATGTTCCTCTTCGTCCCCTCCAATAGTCACGAAAACCTGTGCGTCCCGGAGGTTGTCCGAAAGGCGAACGTCGGTAACAGTTACCATCGTGAGTCGCGGATCCTCCAGTTCATATCCGACAATCTGGGAAAGCTCCTCACGAAGAATGTCTGCAACTCTTTCTGGTCGACGCATGGCTAAAACAGGAGCAGGCGGCAGGAGCAGGCGCCAGGGCAAATTCTTAAACCTGCCTCCTGCTCCTGCAGTCTGCCTCCTACAGTTCAGTGGCGGCGACCTTCTCGACGATATAAGCCTCTATTTGATCGCCCACCTTCAGGTCATTGAAGTTTTCCAGGCCGATGCCGCATTCGAAGCCTTCGCGCACTTCCGACACATCATCTTTAAAGCGACGCAGCGATGCGATGTTACCTTCCCAGCTAACCACACCATCGCGAATCAAACGGGCGCGGGCATTGCGTCGGATGTTGCCATCGACCACCATAGATCCTCCAATCACTCCGGCCTTGGGAACACGAAAGACTTCACGCACATCTGCCTTGCCGATAATTTTTTCCTTCTCAATTGCCTCAAGCATGCCGATCATCGCCGCGCGAATTTCTTCCTCAACTTTGTAGATGATCGAATGCAGCCGGATATCAACACTTTCCTGCTTTGCCAGGTCGGAAGCACGCGCGCCTGGCCTGACGTTAAAGCCGATGACGACGACCGCGGAGACCGCCGAGCCAGCCTGCGTAGCCGACGCGAGCAGCACATCGGATTCCGTAATTGCTCCTACGCCCGAACGAATTACTTTGACCTTCACTCGATCGGTGGATAGTTTCTGCAACGTGGATTTGAGCACTTCGACTGAACCCTGGACATCCGCTTTGATAACGACGAGCAGTTCTTTGACTTCACTTTCGCCTAAGGCCTCGATACCACGCTTGGTGGTTTGCAGCAGCGTGGCCTGCCGGTTCAGCATCTGCCGGTGACCGGATATTTGCTGGGCGCGAGCGATATCGGCAACCACCTGAAAGCTCTCTCCGGCTTGTGGAACACCCTGCAGGCCCAGCACCTCAACGGGCGTAGCCGGGGCGGCCTCGGTAATCGCTTCACCCTTGTCGTTGAACATTGCGCGCACGCGTCCAAAAATCTGGCCAACAATAAAAGGTTCGTGAATACGGAGAGTGCCTTGTTGTACGAGGACAGTAGCCACAGCACCGCGCCCTCGATCTAACTTGGCCTCCAGAACAACCCCGGAAGCCAACCTGGTGGGGCTGGCACGCAAATTAAGAATGTCTGAAGTAAGCAGAATCGTCTCCAGCAGGGTTTCGAGGTTCTGTCGTTTCTTAGCGGAGACTTGAACCATTTCGGTCTCTCCACCCCACTCAACCGGCGATAGCCCCTGCTTGGCCAACTCTTGCCTGACACGATCGGGGTTTGCATCCGGTTTGTCGATTTTGTTGATAGCGACAACGATGGGAACATTTGCCGCGCGCGAATGTTCAATTGCTTCGATAGTTTGTGGCATGACTCCATCGTCGGCGGCGACAACCAACACCACAACGTCGGTGGCTTTCGCGCCTCGAGCGCGCATCAGCGTAAAAGCCTCGTGACCTGGCGTGTCCAGAAACACTACTCGACGCGATTCATCCGGGTTATCCGGACTTGGGACTTGTACGCTGTAGGCGCCGATGTGCTGCGTTATTCCTCCAGCCTCGCTCGCCGCCACTTCCGTGGTGCGAATTGCGTCGAGCAGCGAAGTCTTGCCGTGGTCGACGTG
>JALYXE010000244.1 GCA_030947265.1 Acidobacteriota bacterium | reverse complement strand
ACACGCTGCTATACACGTGGTCCGTTACCGGCGGTAGGCTTTCCGGTGAGGGCAGGAGCGTCACCTGGGATCTATCAGGTGTAAATCCGGGAACTTACACTGCAACCGTCGAAGTTGCTGACGGATGCTGTCACACTGTACCGGCTTCCACCACGGTAACCGTTGCCCAGTGCACGGACTGCCGTCCCGGATGCCCGACTGTTTCAGTGAGCTGTCCCGATTCGGTGGACGTAGGCTCAAGCATCACCTTTACCTCGTCGCTTTCATCGAGCGCGAACGTAACTTACAACTGGTCGGTTTCGGCTGGCACGATCACCAGTGGACAAGGCACTTCATCCATCACGGTTGATACTGCTAACCTGGGTGGCCAAACCGTCACTGCAACAGTTGACGTGGGCGGACTTGATCCGGCCTGCTCTAAGACGGCGTCGTGTTCCACGTCTGTTAAGACGCTGAACCAACCGGCGACCAAGTTTGACGAGTATGGGAACATCAAGTTTAACGATGAGAAGGCCCGTCTCGACAACTACGCGATTCAACTGCAGAACCAGCCAGGGGCTCAGGGCTACATCGTGGTCTACGGCAGCTGTGCGGGTGAAGCACAAGCAAGAGCTGACCGAGCGAAGGATTACCTCGTTAACACGCGCCAAATCGATGCTGGTCGATTGGTGACAATTGACGGTGGTTGCCGGTCTGACTTGAGCGTCGAGCTGTGGATAGTGCCAACGGGCGCGACTCCGCCGGCGGCCAGCACGGACAATATCATCTCGCCTTGTCCTGAATGTAAGATGAAGTCCGCGCCCCGCCACCGTCGTGCGCGTCGCGGACGTCGGGATGACGAGTAACAAACGATACACTCGCGTCCTCTAACAAAGAGGCCGCGACCCTTCCAATGCGGGCGATGTTTCTCCCAGTGAGAAACATCGCCCGCTTTGCGTTCTGAACACATTGCGAAAAGGTTACAACTTGTTATGCACGACCCGGCATCCTAAGGAAGTGACTAAAGTTGGATACAAACGAGGAGACTTAGCTTAAACTGGGAATTAGGTTCTATCCTGTATGAGTTTTGAGGTTTATGCTGAAGAATATGACTGATCGATTACCAAAACTGACGCTTCTCCTTCTTGGGGCTGTTGTTATGCAGCTCATTGTGCTGGGATCCCCTGTCAGCTCTATCAATTACAGCTTCCCCGATTCCGCCAGGTATTCCGATGATTGGCGTGCCAGTGGCCCTCCGGGGGGAGATGTCCGCAGTCTGGTTGTTGATCCAAACAATCCCGATCGCTTCTATTTTGGAACTCTCGATGGGCAGCTTTATACCTCAGCGGACGGAGGCAAGAATTGGGAGTATCTTTACAACTTTAACCGACCAAAACTTTTCGTGGATCACATAATTGTCGATCCCCGGGACTCAAATACCCTTTATGTTGCGGCACATCGTCACAAAGAGTCAGGTGGCTTTTTCAAATCGACCGACGGCGGGCATAAGTGGCACGAGAGTTCCGAATTGAAGAATGAGGCATTACATTCTTTGACTCAGTCAGAGTCCAATCCCGACGTTTTGATAACCGGCACCTTTAATGGCATTTTCAGGTCGGATAACTCAGGCGACTCCTGGACCCAACTGCCGACGCAGACGACACCCGGCCTGGTTCACGTAGAGTCACTCGCGATTGATCCGCGAACTACTAATACGATCTACGCAGGGACCTGGTACTTGCCTTATAAGTCGACCGATGGCGGAAAGAGTTGGAGAAGTATCAAGAACGGTATCATCGACGATTCCGACATTTTTGCTATAAACATCGATCCACGTGATCCAAATCACATCATTGCGTCGGCTTGCAGCGGCATCTATGAAACGAGAAGCGCCGGCGGTGCCTGGAAGAAAGTGCAGGGAATTCCTTCTCAGTCGCGAAGAACGCGAGCCATTGTGCAACACCCGTCAATCCCGGGACTCGTCTTCGCCGGAACTACCGAAGGATTCTGGCGTTCGGAACGCGGCGGTGATGCTGACTCATGGATGGTAACTACATCCCGCCAGCTGGAGATCAATTCAATAGCTATCCATCCTTCACGTCCACAGACTATTTACATTGGAACAAACAATTACGGGGTGATGGTCTCCAACGACGGCGGAAAAAACTTTGTTCCCACCAATGGCGGCTACAGTGGAAGATTTGCCAATGTCATAGTTTCGGACCGGGAAACTCCAGGTCGAATCTATGCCGCGACGATTAACACGACTACCGGTGGCGGGTTTATGTTCTTAAGCACTGACAATGGCGAAACCTGGCGCCCATCGATGCGGAATATGCCCTCGCGTCTGATTACCTATTCGATCCTCCAGGACGCACGTGACGCGAACACTATTTATCTCGGTACAAATCTGGGTGTCTATCGCTCCCTCGATCGAGGCGCTTCATGGGCGCCTGTGTGGACAGCTGCAAAGGCCCCTCCCAGCCGGACCAGGGGCCGGGCGAGAAAGAAGCGAACTACTACCGCACTTACGCGCGCACCTCAAAGCGCCGTGGCGCAAAATTCCAGTGATACCCTTCGCCGCGCTCAGCAGGCATTGAATGCAGCCGGTTATAGCGTAGGACTGCCTGACGGCCGCGCGGGAACGAAGACAATTATTGCCCTAAAACGATTCCAGTCGGACAGGCGGATTAATGTGACTGGGAAATTCGACGAAGCCACGCTCTCCGCTCTTGGCGTACCGAGCAGCCCGGCCAGCATCGAATCGTCGGAGCCATCCGTGGTCTTGTCTGATGCTGTTAACGCCCTTGTGCAAACTGTAGACGTTGATAATCAGCGTGCTCTTTTTCTGGCGGCGACTAGTC
>JALYXE010000241.1 GCA_030947265.1 Acidobacteriota bacterium | reverse complement strand
TACTAGTGCGGCCTTTTATCTTCCCCGACTTCTGAATCGAGCTGACATGGCCTTCGAGCGTGGCTTCGTTAAAGCGAACCGGATCGAGGACTGTGGCAGTAAACTTATCACCGACTCGCGAGTCCTTGCTTGACAGACTATTTTCAATACGAACTTTCAGGTTGGCACCAACCGGCGCAAGCGGAGCAACAACCGTAGACACCCTGCGGACCGACCGTCTCAGTCTTGGCCGAGTGCGCCGCTGGGCGTTAACTAACAAGGGCGCAGCCAGCATGACCACGACCGCCAAAATAGAAATCAATCGCTTCGAAACACCTGACTTCATTTGTGTACCTCCATAGCACGCAAGAAAGCGTGCCATAATTGAAAACTGTCTTTCAGTAACCTCGAGGGCTTCAAAAACCTCTTGAGAAAATACGTGTCGAGCGCACGGGCTTTTATCCGAGCACTCTGGCCGCGATGTTTTTCGAATCCGCATTTCGTTCCGTCTGTAAGTCACCACCATCTCCGAGCTCTTGCCGACGATGAACAGTGCCATCCGACTCGAAGATATAGGCTGAGGGAGCCTCCCGCATGATGATGTCCTGTAAACGCATCAAGCCGTACAGCAACGCTTCGGGCCGCGGTGGGCAGCCTGGTATGTAAACGTCCACCGGAATGCAGCGATCGACGCCCTGCATGGTGGAGTAGGAATCGAATGGTCCACCCGTAGAGGCGCAAGCGCCCATTGCAATTGCCCACTTCGGCTCAGGCATCTGCTCGTAAACTCTGCGGACGACCGGACCCATTTTTAAGGTGACAGTGCCCGCAATAATTATCAGATCGCTTTGGCGCGGGCTTGGCCTGAAGACGCCGGCACCAAAACGGTCGATATCAAAACGTCCCGCACCCGTTGCAATCATCTCGATCGCGCAACAAGCCAAGCCAAAAGTCATAGGCCATAAAGCGGAGGCGCGTGCCCAGTTGACGATGGGCGCGCCAATGTCCATGACTTTCGCCCCGACGTTGCGCCGAACCGAATTCATCAGTGAATCAAATCTGGTAAGTAAAAAGCCTTCTTCGTGCTCAGCCATGGAATCGTAAATCGTCAATGGTGAATCGTAAATAGTAAATAGTAAGGCTTAATTTCCAAGGGTCCATACAACCGGGAATTGACGACTATTAACCATTCACGATTTACCATTTACCAGTTCATGCCCATTCTAATGCACCTTTGCGCCAGGCATAGTAGTAACCAACTACCAGAATTGCGATAAAGACAAACATCTCGACGAGGGCAAACTTTGTAAATGAGAAATCGTCACCCATGAAAATAATGGCCCAGGGCAGTAGAAAGATCGTTTCCACGTCAAAGATCAAAAACAGCATGGCGACGATGTAGTAGCGGACGGTGAACCGCGAGTGAGCATCCGTCGTCGGATCGATGCCACACTCATAAGGTCTCATCTTTCCCTTGCCGTATACTGCGGGCCTGAGAAACCTTCCCAGGATGATAGGCAAGACCGGAAAGGCGACCGCAACGACGAAGAAGATCATCACCGGCCAATAAGCCGTGATTGGTCCACCGACATTCTGCCCGGTCAGCGTAGTTGCTTGAAGCAGCATTAATTTTCCAAACTGAATTGTCACACCGACAGAAAAATCTTAAGCGTCGCGTTGGAGCGTTGTCAATGAGGTTTCAAGGCCGGCGTAGCTGGGGGGAGGGCCGTGCTTCTATTTGAATATGGAGAACCCGGCGTAAACCAATTGAACGTCCACGCCAGGATTAATCGGCGATCTGCCACCGTTGGAAAGATGCTGGTACTTGTAACCAATGGTGAAAGCGCGTCTCGAGCTATTGATAATTTGAATTCCGCCGCTGAAATCATAGGTCAAGTTAAAGCGCTTGGCTCCTGAAACGGGCACATCTTCCCGAAAATAGAGAAAACCTCCGGAGCTGCTGGCGAATGGCTGAACACGGTGCTGCCGTCTGAAATTGAACTTCAAACCTATCGGCGAAAGACCGGCGCTGTAGACGTTCTTCCGAGTCTTCTGCACCTCCAAGCCTCCGAAGCCTGTGGGAACGAGAGTGAATCTGTCGTTTGATAATATCGCCAGCGGCACAGCATCGATGGTCCATTCGAACGCCAAGGTTTTGCTCGCAGCGAGAACCCGACCGTAGCGCAATCCAACGTTCCCAAACCTCGCCTCCGGCGTCTTGCCGATGAGCGTAGGGGCGTCAAACGAGATGCCACCCCAAACTCCAAACTCATTCCAGCCCTTCTGGATGCCTTCGCTGGCCTCTCCAATTGGAGTCTGCGGCGTTGTGAGGGTTGTCACTCCGCTTCCCTCAGTTTGACAACGAACTTCGACTGCCGCGATCGTAAAAACCAGGCAACAGAAAACAAGGAGATGAATCGAACCCAATATTGAAAAGGCTGGCAGTCCAAACGCTGTAGCCCCATATAGCTTGTTTGGCATCGTTTCCTCCATCTACGTTGTTTCAGTTCTTCCTTTTTTCATCAGGTAATATGCGAGACTCCAAACCGCATGATCACCCTTGTCAATTTTGTGGAGTGATGTTCCCGCCAGCAATTTTGGCAGTAATTTCGCTGACGCTAAGTCCCAATTCACCCAGAATCTGGCTTGCGGGGGACTCATGCGCGAGTAATCCGAGTAAAATATGTTCTGTTCCGATATAGTTATGGCCGAGCTTTTGGCTTTCAGTAGCCGCCAAACTGAGACTTTGTTCTGCAGAATGAGAAAAGGCGGGTATCTCAGTCCAACTGCCTGACTTTGCCTTTAGGGGCATCAGTGATTCGACTCTCGCTAGAATGTGGCTGACTACATCCTGAGAACTAAGTGACACCATTCGGAGAAGCTCTGGATCGGCACGAACTAATGCGAGAAGAAGATGCTCCGATTGAACGGGTGAACCGCCGTGGTTAGTGGCTTCGTATCGCGCAAAGAAAAGAACTTGCCTCGCCCTTACGGTGCAGATTTGTGCTTTAAGTACCATGACTCTTACCTGATTACACTAACTACGTAAATGCGCCACTCTTGGAATGTTAATCAATTTGTAAAGGTTGGCCCCACTTCACTGGCCGACTGAACCCAATGAGCGTGATGCCCTCAAGCGCCAACACGCTGAGGGCATCGTACTCGAAGAGAGACGCATTAGACGTTATCTAGTACGTGCAAGGCATACATTCTCGACCTCCACTGCATCCACACGGGTCGGGCGGCGGATCGGGGACGGAGGCGAACACATTTATCGTTGTGGTTCCGGCTATGGACAGACTACCATCGGGATCCACATTACTCACCACGACAGTGTATGCTCCGGTTGGAACTGAGGACAAATCAGGCGTGTAACCTGTCAGCCACGAGCCGTCTGGAGCGACCGAAAATGCCTGAGTCTGAGCGACAAGGCTGCCATTCTCGTCGTAATACTCAACCCACGGCATACCGTATGTTGCTACAAGGTCTTGGCCGGTTATGGTAACTGTCGCCGGAGGATAGGTGATGTCTATGCTTGAAGGGTTAGCCGAGAAAGCCGCACCAAATGGCCGCGGCCTGGTGGTGTCGCAATTAAGAAGGACTCCATCATTTTGTCGGACGTCAAGAACGATCGACTGGTTCGCGCAGGTGCCACTAAACTCCCCGAATTGCCAACGGGCCGGCGCTCTGGCGCCATTAACCCGGAGCTTGCCCGCCCCTGAATTGCCGGTGAAGAATGTGTTGGCACCTAGCACTGTGCCTAGAATAGGGAGGTCACGTTCCCATTGACCGGCGACCTCCACATTCGTTTGAGGACGCTCTACTGGAATTCCCATTGCGCCAAAAAAAGTGATGGTAGTAAGCACGGTAAAGCCAACGGGTGGTGGTCCAGATCGACAACTGAAGGCCATACTTGTCCACAAGAGAGTCGCTAGAAGTAATATGAATGTAACTTTTCTCATCGCTGCTCCTCCTTGCGTGCCACCCCAAGCCTGTCTAGCAGCGTATCGGGTAGATTTTGCAGAGTGCTTGTTGGCAACGCGGCGGCACCTCTAGCGCCGGCTTGCTCAATCTCATCTCTCTTAGGATTAGAGTTCGTTTTTTCGCTTAAGGTGGGACCCGCGTCAGCTTCAATACTCCTACCTTCGCGGTGCGCTTGCCATAGGTCCAGCTTCTTTTTGTAAACAAAGGCGCGCCACTCCTGTGATGTGACCTGGAAGGCGGCATTGTCCTTCTTCTGCTGCAACAGCACCAATGCTACATACGCGGCCTCAAGCGGGGACATCTTGCTGGTCATTTTTGAGCCGACCTTTCTCTTTCCCCCTGGCTTCTCTTTGAAATGCTCTTGCCCGATGAAGTTTGGTAAATAAAACAACAGGCTCATCCGTAGATGCTTAACCTGGAGCGGGCAGGTTTTCGCGTAATCAGGGAGACTAAGCGTATCTGCCAGTTGATTGACCATTCGTGCGACGTCAATTTCTTCGATGTTCTTTTGCTTTGCGTTGCCGAACCGGTATCCCATCTCGGCGTGCACAAGTCGATCCTTCATTGCTTCGACCGCGTCGGGTGGAATTTCCTGAAACACTGCAGTGGCAGCAAAGACTTCATCGGCTAAGGCGCGAATCGAGCTAAGGTCTTCGCTTTTTGCCTCCTTTGCTCTTTGGTTAAGTGCTGTTAAGGGATTGTCACTTTCAGCATTGGGGGTGTTTGATCTGGGCTGGCCTTGTACCATCCTCTGGTTGCGCCAAAGCACGCCAACAATAAAGGTCGCAATTGCTAACAGTGAGAACGTCAGCATAATGTGTCTTTTCATAATTCTATCTCCTGATTGGTTGAGGTTTCAGTTGAGCCACTGCCGCGCTTTGCGCTAAGATGCGAGTTACTTAGCGATGCCGCTTCTAATGCGCAAGGCGCGGCAGAGGCTGTATTGCACGCGGCCCGGTCATCACGCACTAGTGAGGATCGGGCCTTTTAGTTCTTCCCGAGAACACGTCCCCTCTTCTCTCTACATCCATCGCTTCCAAACAAACTGCTTACCGTCACGGGGAAGGATTGTTCGCCAGGATAGGATGGCACATGAGGTGTGCTCGGATTCTCTTTGAGTAATGCCAGCGCGCCGCTGAGATTCAATTGATATCAGCGACTCGCGGACGGAGATTCAACGGGATTGTCGGAATATATCACCCTGCCTAACT
>JALYXE010000234.1 GCA_030947265.1 Acidobacteriota bacterium | reverse complement strand
AGGTTTTCTGACTGACTTCACCGATGGCCGCCACCAGATCACCAGTGATGTTTCGGCGACTTATGTGGGCGAGGCACTTAATGAATTGTGGAAACTGCACCCCGCCTTGCGCGATCGCGTGTTGAATGAACAGGGTCAACTGCCACAGCATGAGAACGTATTTTTGGACAGCGAAAACATCCGGCGTAAAGATTGGCTGAAAACACCTGTGACGGCGGGCAGCGAAATAACCATTCTCCCTTCGGTGAGTGGCGGCTCTCAAAGGGTAAATGGCGAATAGTGAATGGTGAACAGTCGAGCCCTGGAATTACTATTTACCATTCACTATTTACCATTCACTGATTATGAAAGCTACATGGAACAACGCAGTTTTGGCGGACAGCGACGACACTGTTGTTGTCGAGGGCAATCACTATTTTCCGCCGCAGTCAGTCAACAAGGAATATTTTCAGGAAAGCAGCAGCCATACCAGTTGTCCCTGGAAGGGCGAGGCCAGCTATTACAATGTAGTCGCCAATGGCGAAACCAATAAGGATGCGGCGTGGTATTACCCAGAGCCAAAGGAAGCTGCTGCCGAGATTAAGCATCGCATTGCATTTTGGCGCGGCGTCAAGGTTGAGGATTCATGAAAACGTGAATCGTAAATCGTAAATCGTGAATAGTAGAATTCAACTTATAAGTTGAGTTTGCCATCATGATTTCAGCATTGTTCACGATTTACGATTCACGATTTACGATTTACGGTTCGACTTAAAGGAACTTCGCCTCCTGCACTTCCGTATAACGCAACACTATGTATTGTCCCTCCTGCGGTTCAGAAGAACGACAACTCAGCCAATATTGCCGCGCTTGCGGAACAGACTTGCGAGTTGTGCGCATTAGTCTGGAACGCCCCGACACGATTACGGCATCAGCGGTTTCCGCACGCGAACAGATCAGTCAGGCGATGGCAGATCGGATTCGGGAGACGGAATCGGCGAACGAGCTGAGAAAGGTGGCGGAAGATGTCCTGCCGCAAATTGAAAAATTTCTTGAGTCGCCTGAAGAGAAGCGTTTGCGACGAATACGTTCTGGTGTGATAACAGCTTCAATCGGTCTTGGAACGTCGGTGCTGATGTTTTTGTTCAGCCTTTTTCAGCACGATCTTACTCCTTTTGTCGCGTTGGGTGTGATCGCTTTTTTGATTGGCCTCGGCATTGTAATTAACGGCTTAGTCTTCACCGTTCCCCGCAAAAAGATCGCAGATCGCTCAGACGAAGCGGAGTCTCAAAGGGAACTCGAATCTCGAATGCAACGCCCTTCCGGCGTTAATCAACTTTCGGATGGTCGCACAAGTATGAACGGACCACGGTCCACCGATCCGATAGCCGGTCGCCATTCCGTGACCGAGCACACTACTCACCAACTCAAACCCAATAAATCTTAAAAGACGATTCCAGCCACCTCTGATCAAGTGAGGAGTGCTGCAGATCTCTTCAATACTTTCAACTTGAATGTTATGCCACCGGCGGGGGCAAGCCCACCTTCCTTACCCGAGAGGCTGCTTCGTGCTCGGTTGATCTCGCGTTGAAAGCTTTTCAATCAAGAATTAACACTAACTGTGATTAGCTCGTGGTCAGGAAGGCGGGCTTCCACAGCGGGGCTGCCGGCTGTGCCCCTAGTCTTGCTCCCACCGCTTGGCTAGACGCACTCAGGGTAATGGCATGAAAGCTCTGAAAGGAATAACGCGTAAGTTCAGCGACGGGCGGTCCTAAGGCTGAAAGTCTCGAATGTCTTTAAATGGCGTCGAAGCATCGTTGAAGTCGGGACGGTAGTAGTAGGCTGCGCCGTCAAACTCCTGCATCCAACCTTCTTCCATTCCCAATTCATCGAGCGCGGTGAGCGCGCGCAACCACTCTGTTTCAGTTATACGTCGCGAAAGCAGAAGGTAGCGCTGGTTGGTAGCGGCCTGGTTCGTGGGGTAGTACTGGGCCATCAATGAAACAGCTACCCGCGGACTTAATTCATCTCGGATCCATTCGAGCGACTCGCGCACTCCGCCAATATCATTTGGCAGGACCAGCAAACGAATAATTAATCCCTGTTTCAAAAGACCATCTTCCCCAAAAACCAACTCATCGCCAACCTGGGCGTGCATCTCCGCTATTGCGCGACGGGCATGTTCTTTGTAGCCGCTTACTTTGGAGTAGAGATAGCCGGCTTCATCTTCGGCATACTTGAGATCAGGCAGGTAAACCTGAACCATTCCTTCAAGCAGACACAGCACCTCGACTGAATCGTAGGCGTTTGTGTTGTAGACGATCGGGAGGTTCAACCCCCGCTCGGCAGCAACTAAGATGCTACGCGCCATCTGTGGCGCGAAGTGGGTCGGCGAAACGAAGTTGATGTTGTGGCAACCCTTTGCTTGCAACTCAAGCAT
>JALYXE010000531.1 GCA_030947265.1 Acidobacteriota bacterium | reverse complement strand
GGTTGCTCTCCTCTTCCTCTTCCTATTCATACCGAAGTGTTTTTCGACGCAAGCAGCCTGCGCCCAGGGCTCGGCCGAGAAGAATAGTCCCCCGACCGCCGCCGAGATTTTTCGTCTTGAACGCGTTCCGATTGAAGGGGGCGCCGAACTAATAACAATTCATGCGAGGTTAGACGGCATCGGATCTCCGGAAGACCAGAAGTGGATACCGCTGGTAACCGTGCTTCGTGACACGCTTGGAGACCTCAGCCCGGAGAACGATCGCCTTCGTTATGTTTGGCCACTAACTTACACGCGCCCGACGATGCGGCAGCGCCTTTCCGGCGCCATCCCTTTTCTGTATACGAGGGTGGGCAACAGAAAACATGCTTCTGATAAGACGCCTCCTCCGGTACTGGATCTGGCAGCCCCCGATCGCGACGTCTGGAACAAAATATTTTGGACTGCCTTACAAACCTTACTTCTCGATCCTTATGGCACGCCGGTGAAGGCTTCGAGCCGCTCTTACCAGCACAATATAACGGACTACCGGAAGTCGCATATTATTCGTGCTTTGTCAGTGCTTTCTCTTTATCAGGCAGTTGGGGGGCCGCCGGCTTTTTCAGACTCGGAACTCTCCGACATCCAGGCGCGTCTGTGGCTTACCGACAAGACCTTCGGCGGAATTGTGGGCGACTTGAATCTTCAGCGTTACAACGAGAAACAAATAATTCAAGTACGCGATGACCGTGGTCACAATTGGGAGTTGTTACGCCAACGTGCCGAAGCCGAGTCATTGATCTTCGAGCCGTTGCAAATGCCTGATGGAAGCTCGACGCACGCGCTACTCTGGGTGAGGAAGTCGGATCTGGTAACAAACCAGGCCAGACGATACGACAGCCGCTTTCTTAATATCTCCAGTCCGTGGTCCGACAAACGTCTCCTCTCCTGGCAGGGATACAGCGAAACGCGCTTTCTGGATTCAGAGAACCGCGCGGTCGCTCCGGATTCTCCCGAGGCGCACGAAACGGAAATGATTCCGCTCGCGCTTTATGGTTTAGACAATCCGAAGATTCCTATGTTGCTGGTGGATTTTCGCGCCGGCCTTAATCCCAAAAAGCGCGAGATGTCGCGACGTGCGTTGCAGGATGTCACGCGAAACATCTTATCGGTTTCACGCTTTGGCGACTTACCGTATTTCCTGGGTCGAACAGTTTTTGATTTCGTGACCGGAAGACGCGGTATGGATGTGAACCAGCCCTCACGACTGCGCACGTACTCGCAGCTTAAACTTCTACTATCGCTCAACCAATCGCTGGAGCCGGAATTGCGAGAACAAATAGGAAGTCGGCTGGAGAAAGTCTCGCTTAATCCACTAGAAAACGATCTTGATGCCGAGGCGAAGCTTGCCACAGAACAATATGAAGCATTAATGGCCTATGCGAAGCGACCTGATGGGCTGGCGCAAAAGCTCAATCGAGATCGCCGCGCGGAACTGGTTCCGTTGGCGCACGACCGCAGCGAACAAATCCTTTTTCGCCTGGCAAACATTCTTAGTTTTGGAAAATATACTCATCGCGAGCAGGCTCCGCCGGAAACCGACGAACGACTCAATATGGCGCGAAGGCTTTCATACCACACGCGCTTTCTGCAAGAGGTGGCTAAATCCAGTCCGCGGATCGATGTGACGTGGAATATGTATGAGGTAAGGCGCTCGCTCCAGTTTATCGTAGACCATCCGAAAGATGCGGACTCAAAAACCGCGATTGCGGCGGCGACAATCTTTGTGCGTACGCAGGATGAAGAAACGCGACGCGTTTGCCTGGAAACTCTCTCGCGCATGACCAATCCCCGGGCGAAGAGTGAATTACTTCGTGTTTCGCAACTTAACGATCTCGATCAGGTAGGAAAAGACTTGATCACTGTCTATTTGAAGACCCCACGTCCATCTAGTCAGCCGATGGCAGCCTCAAGCCAAAAGTCCACTTCCAGCAGGGTCGATCAGTGATCATGTCGCGCCGCTGTCTGAGCAACTCTCTTCCCTCTAGCAATCCAGCATTTAGACAGTTCCGTGAACGACGCGGTGGAACTATTGTCCTGCTCAGCGCCGTCTTGCTTCTGTACCTGCCGGCCCTGGGCTTTAGCCAGACAAAACGTGTGGTTACTGTTCAATTAGATGGCTTGCCTTTCGACGTTGTCGATCGCTTCGTTCATGAACGTGATCCAAGGACGGGTAAAAGCCAGCTGCCATGGATTGATCACATTTTTTATCAACGTGGTACGCGTTTGGCGAACTTTTATGTTCGGGGTATGAGCCTATCGGCTCCTTCATGGTCTCTTATCGATACGGGGCAGCACCTGCAGATAAAGGGCAACGTTGAATTTGATCGCTACACGCTACAAACTTATGACTATTTAAATTTCATACCCTTCTATGTCAACGCCACTGCCGGAAAACGCATAGACATGCAGGGAGTCGAAGTGTTGGATTCCATCGGAATTCCGCTGTTGGCTGATGCCTATCCCCATAATGAAGTTCACGCGCCATTTTCTCTATTCCAACGCAGTCCCAGGTACGTGACTTTTCAAATGGCGCTGAGGAATAAGTTTAAGAAAGACCCCAGGGACTTATTAGACGAGTGGACCATGGGGTTTGAACTAATGAATTCCGTTCCGGATCAGTTAGTGCGCGAGGTCGTAGAAGGTATAAATGACCAACGACTTCGTTATCTGGAGCTCGTTTTGACGACTTTTGATCATATGGCTCACCACAACAACGATCGCGAATCTCACCTGTTCGCCTTGCAGGAGCTTGACGCCATATTGGGAGAGATATGGACAGCAATTCAGAAAAGTCCTCTTGCTTCTGAGACTACCCTGATCGTCGTGTCAGATCACGGAATAAACTCTGACGAACGCGTTTACAGCCAGGGCTACAATCTCGTCAAGCTGCTCGGCAGCCCCGCTGGTGGCGGTCATCACGTTGTCACAAAGCGCCGCGTGCTGATCGATTACGCTATTAAGGGCATCAACCCGTTTGTTCAAGTGATCACTACTACGACGCGGGACTCCTATTACCTGAAGGGCCAGAGCGTTGACTATCCCACGGCAATGCTTGATTTTGATGGGAACGAACGAGCATCGGTTCACTTCAGAGACTCTACTCTTAATCTACTCCAGATTATCCTGCAACAACTTCAACGTACTGACCTTTCAGCGCCGCTGCGGAACGCCCTCACGAATGAGTTTTTCAAAGCGCTTGACGGACGCCGGACGGAATGGCGAGGAAATCTTGATCAACTCAATGAAGAACTCGGTGCGCTCCGTCGTGGCATTGAGCGGCAACGTGAGCTCTGTGCGGCGCAACCGAAAAAGTTTACCAGGGAGGAAGCAGCGGCGGGACTCGACGATCAAGCAAAGCGTGTTTGCGTGTGGCTTGATATATGGATGGGCCAGGAAAGCAGTTATAGCGAATACGCGCGCACACTTACTAATCTACTGGCTCTGAGGAAGGAAAACTTCAACGCCTTCAGACTTAGAATTGATGACGTAATTCACAAACGCGCCATGGGAGAGCGCAACAACATACATCAGTTACAACATTACGTAGTCGGCATCGGCCCTGGTGGTCTCGTGCTGAATCCTGACGGCTCGCTCGATATGGACAAAAGCTTTGTTCATCTCGATTACTTCTCTTTATTGCGCAAAGTTACAGTAAACAACAATGTTCAGGCCGGAGTCGCCAATCAGCCCGTGGATCTGATTGCGGTTCGCCTGCCATCTGACTCTGTCGCGCCGTTAGTAAATGAGACAGGCATCGAAGATGATATGGTTTGGGTCTACGCCGGCCCTGATAAACAGGCGCTGATTCTTTCCCGCGAAGATGAGCATGGGCAGCTAAGCTTCCGTTACGTGCCCATTAAGAATTTAACCCAGGATGAGGATGGTCGTTTACATTTTGATTTTGCGCCATGGAGCTCGGGCCTTCCACTCCAAATGCTGGAGGACCAACAGCTCCGCGTGCCGGAAAAGGGCCGCGAAACGTGGCTCAGCGAATGGCACACCGATCTGGAATGGCTTCGCGCATTGCACAAGACACGCTACTCAAACGGGCTGATTGGCCTCCCTGAAGAACTGGCGCGACACCTTATCGGCCGCTTGTCCCTGGACGAGGCGGGAATTTCCTCGGATGAACGCCTGAGGCGCCGGATGCTTCGAAGACAACGCGTAAACATCGAAGCCGATATGCTAATCGTAGGCAGCGATCACTGGAATTTCGATGTGCGCGGCTTCAATCCCGGAGGCAATCATGGTTCCTTCTTTCGCATTTCCACCCACTCAACCTTCATGCTGGCTGGCGGCGACCGCACGGGAATTCCGCGCGCAGCGGTCGTCGAAGAGCCATATGACAGCCTGAGCTTTGTCCCCACGGTGCTAGCGTTAACAGGCAATTTACGCGATCATAATAATCCGAGTCCGGTTCTGTGGGATAAAGGTTTTCGGCGCTTTCCCGGCCGCCCGGTAAAAGAAGTGCTGGCCAAAACTGAAAACCAAAAAATCGCGGCTACTGGAGCAACTGCATCTCCTTGACTACTTCTGAAAACGATCTGGCTGAAGGATGGCCGGAAGATATTAGCGAGTCGGACGAACTCGTCGATCAGAGCGAGCCAGCCGCTACCGATAACTCCCGCC
>JALYXE010000223.1 GCA_030947265.1 Acidobacteriota bacterium | reverse complement strand
GGATGGGGCGTCGCAATAACGCTCTGGGTATTAGGATTGTTGTTGGGCCTTGCGGCCGCCTCGATCTTCGGAAGTTTCTTTTCGTAAGAGGCGGCAAAAGAGTGGCACAGACTTTCAGTCTGTGATTGGATCCTTTCGGCGGACCATCCCAGACTAAAGTCTGTGCCGCTTTTCGTTATTCGTAACGAAGCGACTCAATGGGGTCGAGCCTCGCGGCTTTCCATGCCGGCCATAGTCCAAAGATCATGCCGATACCGACGCTCGCGAAAAAGCCAGCGATCGGCGCCCACAAGGGAACATAGGACGGCATAATCAGTTTCACCAGTAAGGTAAGCAGCCAGCCAATCGCCAGTCCCACGAATCCGCCAAAGCCGGTCAAGGTCATGGCTTCGATCAGGAATTGCCACAGGATGTCTTTGCGGCGCGCGCCGATGGCTTTGCGCACACCGATTTCGCGCGTGCGCTCAGTCACCGAGACCAGCATAATGTTCATCACGCCAATACCGCCGACCATCAACCCGACTGAAGAAATAACCACCATCGCGATGGCAATGCCGCCGGTGATTGAATGAAAAGTGCTGATCAGTGACGCTGTGGTTTCCATGCCGAAACTATCAGGATTGCCGAAAGGAACCTGACGGCGCACGCGCAACATGTCGGTCACCTGATCCATGGCTTCCTGCATCATGCCCGGTCTAGCGACCGCCAGTATGTACACGTCTTGCGAGTTCGGCTTCAGTTTGCGCGCGTTATTGTAAGGTATGTAAATAACATTGTTCTGATCGTCGCTGCCACCGCTAAACAGGAATTGCTCTCTCTTCTGCAGGACTCCGACCACCCGATATTCCTCGGAACCGATCTTGATCGTTTGATTCAGCGGCGAGCCGACGGCGAAGAAATCGTCCGCCACCTTCGATCCTACTACACAGACATTCTGATTCTGGTCGTTTTCAAACTGTGAAAAGAAGCGCCCTTCAGAGACGGTTTGAGTGCCTGCTTTTTCGAACTCCGGAAGCGTTCCTTGCAGCGCGACCGAAGCTGAGGTCTTGCCACCGCCGCTGACCAGAATCTTTTGCCCGAAAAAGTTGTTGGTAATTTCCAGAAAAGGGACGGCTACTTCAACTGTTGGCAGCCTGGACAAGGCCATGGCATCGTCATAGGTCAGCGGCTTGCGCATGCGTTCCTCGCGCGAGAGTCGGCCCACGTGAATGCCCGGATTGTTCTTACTGATGTACATCGAGCGCGTTCCGTATGCTTCGACCTCTTTGGTAAAGGAGGTATCGATGCCGCTGATGATCGAGGCAATCAACATCACCGTGACGACACCGATAATCACTCCGATGACCGTCAGGAACGATCGCAGTTTGTTATCGCGTAGCGTGGCCAGAGCCAGCCAGAGATTCTCGAGGATGTCGCTTCTAAGTAATTGCATGGTGTTTTTCTTCGTTCGTGGTCAGTGGCTAGTTGTCATGTCATTCAGAACGCGGCCAACCACTGACTATCTACTGACCGTCTTAACCATCAGCACGCAAGGCCTCAATCGGATCCAACCGCGCGGCTTTCCATGCGGGCACGATTCCGGAAAGGATTCCTACCCCGCCCGACGCCGCCAGTGCTCCGAGCACCGCGAGGATTGAAAGATAAGTAGGAAAGAAAGTCGCCGTCACGATCTTGCCCACCACCCAAGCCAGAAATATACCGACAGCTCCTCCGATCGTTGCCAGGGTTATGGCTTCGAATAGAAACTGCTTCAGGATGTCTCCCCGGCGCGCGCCCAGCGATTTACGCAATCCGATCTCTTTGGTTCGCTCAGTAACTGAAACGAGCATGATATTCATGATGACGATTGCGCCCACAATCAGGGCAATCCCGGGAACGAAGATGGCTACCAGAAAGATCGTGCCAAAGAGCCGGTCGCGCAAACCTGTAATTGCGTCTGGCGTCACAATGCCAAAGTTGTCCTTCTCACCCGGCGCCAGGCGATGACGCGCGCGCATCAGGAATCTCGCTTCGTCCACCGCGTCATTGAATACGTCATCAGTCTTCGAGGTGGCAGTAAAATACAGTGAGCGCTGCCGAACCAGCGCGCCAAAATCAATTGAATAAGTCTTGAGGGGAATTACAATGAAGT
>JALYXE010000209.1 GCA_030947265.1 Acidobacteriota bacterium | reverse complement strand
CAACGAAAGCACCAAGTCGTCCTAGGATGTTGCTGGTCATGGCTGGGTCCTCGTGGGTCGTCAAAAGGGTGCAGACGCACTCGTACCTGTCCCCAGGTAAAAGTGGCTTAGATTTATTCTCTGACTGAAGGTAACGGCCAAGGCTAAGATGGTGCTTTGGCTCAGGTTCTTGCAATCCCTGATTTGAAAAACCTCGAACGAAGTAAGTCGAAAAGAACCAAGGGAGACGTTTTGACGGTTTGTTGCTTAAACGAACGAAGTATTTAATACAGTTTGCGGATCCTGTCAATGGTTTTTTGCCATCAGAGAAAATCGTTACTCAGTTGGCGCCCAACATAATTCTTACATTTAAAAACCCCTTAATTCAGGTGGGTGACGTGGGAAAACAAGATCCAGGAGGATTACGCCGCGAATGCCGCGGCAGACTTGCTTGCGAGAACGAGGCTTAGCACTTCTCTCAGCGTAGGTTTTTCTCCCAATGTGGACGCAATATTCTGGCATAGGCAAGTCCCCGGCGAACACTATGCTCGACGGTTTTGGTAAGCGCAGTTTCAACAAGCTACCTGGCCGCGCAATCTCGCCACCCATCACCACGGCTTCCGGACTAAAACCTACGACCAGGTTGGAAATTCCGCCGCCCAGGCATAGGGCAGTTTCGATGAGTGCCGTCTTCGACTTGCTTCACCCGGCAAGCGCGCGATCTACTAAATCGCGAAAGGCTAATTGCGTTTGATTTTCGGTGGGCGCTTTGGTTGCCTTTGGCCGCCCCAGCCAATATTCTTAACCAAGCGCGGAGCTCTCCATTCGGCCGGTAGCTTAGTTATCATGAGCAAGTTATCAGTTTATGTGGCTGGCATGTGTCTTTCTTTGACGCTAAGCGTGTCCAGCATCGAGGCGCAGTCAGATCGCCCGTCCTCTAATGGGCAAAGCCCTCAAACTGTAGAAAATGCCAGGCGTCTCCTCGACGCGGGGAAGACAGACGCGGCAATCGAGCTCCTTACTATTGCGTCCAAAACGTCGAACAAACCAGAGCTCAGTTATCTTCTCGGTCTGGCCTATCACCAAAAACGCGATTACGTCCATGCGGTCGAGCATTTGTCCGCAAGCATCAATGCAATGCTTGAGACTGACCGGAATTATCGCCAAGCCATCCAGTTACTTGGCATTTCGCACTATCTCCTGGGTCATCATAAGGAAGCGATTCCCTTCCTCGAGAAAACGAGCGCATTCATACCTGACAGCGCCGAGATAACCTATGCACTAGGCGCTTGTTACCTTCAGACGCGTAACCCTGATAAATCGCGAGAGGCATTTGCCCGGATGTTCAAGGTGCAACAGTCCTCAGCGGCTGCCTATCTAATCAATGCCCAGATGATGGTGCGTCAGCAGTTCGAGGAATTGGCCGAACAAGAATTAAAGAGAGCGGTCAACCTCGATCCGAAGCTGCCACAGGTTCACTTCCTTCTTGGGGAGATGGCGATCTATCACGCCGAGATTGATCGCGGGATCGCGCTGCTGCAAAAAGAGATTGAAATCAATCCCGCGTTTGCGCTCGCCTATTACTGGTTGGGAGAGGCCTACTCAAGACAGCTCAAATGGGATGAGGCAATCGCGCCTCTTCAGAAGTCAATCTGGCTGAATCCTTATTTCAGTGGCCCCTACATTGTTCTGGGAAAAGTCTATCTGAAGAAGGAGGAGCTGCCGAATGCAGAAAGCATGTTAAGGCGAGCAACACAGATGGATCCAAACAACTTTTCTGCTCATCATTTGCTGGCTCAAGTTCTGCAGCGCGCGAACAGACCGGAAGAGGCTAAGCGAGAGTTTGAGACAGCAGAGAAACTGCGAACCAGCGCTGACAACCAGCAATAACAGATGCAACAGCGGCGACGTTAGTTTCATATTTGTAGCGCAAACTGTTAGTTCGGCACGTATTTGTAGCGCAAACTGTTAGTTTGCGATATTGCATAAGCATTACGGACCGTTCGCAAACTAACAGTTTGCGTTACAACTTCTGACTCTCTTGACAGATGTTCAGCAGCATCAAGCAACACCAAAGGATTAGGGTGCAATCTTTCGTTTTACTTATCTGCCTGACGGTTTGGATCTTTTTCTCGTGCCCTGCTCTCGGTCAGGTCGGCGCCCGAAGAGCAGCGCGAAACAACGAGGCAGCAAACGATTTTCCGGTAGCCTTCACAGATGTTTCCGGCCCGGCAGGCCTGTCGACTCCAACCGTCTATGGCGGAATCGATCGAAAGCGATACATCATTGAAACTAATGGCTGTGGCGTTGCTTTCTTCGATTATGACAATGAGGGCTGGATGGATGTTCTAATCTTGAGCGGGACTCGTCTTGAAGCTCTTCCCGACGGAGCGAAACCAACCAACAGGTTGTATCGCAACAACCGTAACGGCACATTCACTGAAGTCACCGACAAGGCAGGCCTAAGGCGCAACGGCTGGGCATCGTCTGTTTGCGTTGGCGACTATGACAACGACGGTTACGAAGATCTGTTCATAACATATTGGGGTCACAACGTTCTTTACCGCAATAATGGCGACGGTAGTTTTTCCGATCTGACACAAAAGACCGGGTTGTCGACGACGCTCACACGCTGGGGATCGGGCTGCACTTTTGTTGACTACGACCGAGATGGAAAACTTGATCTCTTCGTGGCCAACTACTTGAAATTCGATATTGCCAGAACACCCGAGCCGGGCAAGGGCGCGAATTGCACCTGGAAGGGAGTTGCAGTCAACTGCGGTCCCAAAGGATTGCCGACCGACACAAATCTGCTCTACCACAACAATGGTAACGGAAGCTTTACTGACGTGTCAGAAAGTTCCGGGATCGCAAAGGTGCAAGGCCATTATTCGATGACGGCAACCACGACCGACTTCAATAATGATGGCTGGCCAGACATTTACGTAGCCTGCGATTCGACGGCAAGCAC
>JALYXE010000187.1 GCA_030947265.1 Acidobacteriota bacterium | reverse complement strand
AGCCAGCACGCCACCGGCGCACATAATTGAAGCGATCCGGGGACCAATAATGTATCCCACTCCTAAGAGTGCCGGAGAGATCTCAGCGGAAATCGAGCCAGACTTGAAAGGAGCGCCAAAGACCTTTTCAGGAACGTCCTTCCACGCTTTTAGTCCGGTCATCAAAACTTGATAAAGAAAACCCACCCCTAAGCCTGCGAAGATGGTCTTGGCTCCGGTTTGCACTGCCTCTTCAGCACCAGCGTGTTCCGATGATCCCTGGGCTGCAGCGGCTCTCGATTCGTCGGAGGCGCCGGCTTTCAAAACTTCCGCGCAGGCAGTTCCTTCCGGGTATTTAAGGTATCCATGCTGAGCAACGATTAATGCCCGACGTAGCGGTATCATCATCAAAATGCCGAGCAGCCCGCCGAGTATCGCTACCAGCATCACACGTGTAAACTCCAGATCAAACCCAAGAATCATGATCGCCGGCATCGTCACGCCGACTCCGAAAGCGATCGATTCGCCCGCTGAACCTGCCGTTTGCACAATGTTGTTTTCGAGGATGGTCGCATCACGCATCCCGAATTTCGAAAACATGCGAAAGATGGTTATCGAAATAACGGCGACCGGAATGGAGGCGCTCACCGTCAAGCCGACCTTGAGAACGAGATAGAGAGAGGATGCACCGAAAACCATTCCCAGCAGCGTTCCTATGATTAACGGCAGCGGAGTAAGTTCCCGCATCCGCACCCCCGCGGGAATGTATGGCCGAAATGTCGCCAGGTACGGATTGTCAGGCTTGAAGCCCACTATGTCCGGATACTCATTAGCAGGAATGCTTTCAGAAGACATCTGCAGTGACCTCCGATTCAGTTGGTTACAGCGGGGAGCGCGGGGGGTAGATCGTCGTTACTTTACACGGCGAAGCCTTAAGAGAGCAAGCTTAGTTTCTACGAAACCGCTTGAATTGCTGAATGTTTGAGCCACTATTGCGAACAAGAGTTGCCCGAGATGAGAGGGCAAGCCTCACGAGGAATGTTGGCAACCTCGTTCGGGCCCTACGCGATTAGTGCGCTCCTAACAAACCACTTCGACCTTGACAGCTCTTTCGATTACACTCTCGCGTACTCTCAAAAAAGCCGCCGCGAAAAAGGAATCATGCGCACACGAATACTTGCCATCATTCTAACAATCGGTGTTGTTCATCCGCTGCTTTCCCTTCAGACGAGCGCCCGGCACGTTTACTCAACATCGGCCCTTGCCTCCTCTGCTGGACACATTCCCGCTCCGGACGAAGTTTTGGGCTTTGTCCCTGGGGATGATCGCAAGCTCGCAAGCTGGAAAGATGTGATTAAGTATTTCGAGGCGCTGTCAAAGGCAAGCGATCGCGTAAAGTTTGAAGCTCTCGGCAAGTCGACTATGGATAAGCCGTTCGCCATGGTAACGATCAGCGCGCCGGAGAACCTCGCGCGCCTGGACGAATACAGGAAGATTCAAGAATCGCTAGCTGACCCGCGCAAACTTGGGCCCCCAGGTATCCGCGACCGGCGAGCGCGGGAGTTGATAGCACGCGGCAAGACCATTGTGCTGATTACCTGTGGCATTCACTCAACCGAGGTTGGTTCTTACCTATCGAGCATGCTCATCGCCCACCGCCTTGCTTCGTCCCATGATGCAGAAATTCAGAGCATTTTGCATAAGACCATAATTCTGCTTGTGCCCTCTCTTAATCCCGATGGTGTTGATATCGTCAAGAATTGGTACGACAAGACGCTGGGAACACCTTACGAAGGGACCACTCCGCCTGAGCTCTATCACAAGTATGCGGGTCACGATAACAACCGCGACTGGTATGCCTTCACGCAGGTTGAGACACAGATCGCCGTCGACAAGATTCTCAACGTCTGGCATCCGCAAATAGTCCACGACATTCACCAGCAGGGAGCGTTCGGGTCGCGGCTGTTTCTGCCACCTTACATGCCGCCTGTCGAGCCAAACGTGCCGAAGCAAATCGTCGAAGGCTACACGGAACTCGGCAACTTCATGGCGCGCGAGATGCGCGCGCAAGGTTTCAAAGGCATTACTACCGATTCAACCTACGACGCGTGGTCGCCTTCCCGCGCTTACTCGCATCACCACGGAGGCGTTCGGATTCTTTCGGAGACTGCTTCGTGCAAGATTGCGACTCCAATCACAGTTAAGTTCTCCGAACTACGCCAAGGAGAAGGCTACAATCCGCAAAAGGAATCGGCCAACTTTGGACCACTCTGGCGTGGCGGCGAATGGCACCTGCGCGACATCACAAACTATATGACGACGGCAGCATTTCTGCTGCTGCGCCATGCTTCTGAGAATCGCGAAGAGTGGCTGCACAGGTTTTATGAAATTGGTAAAGATGCGGTGCGGCCGCGCTACAAGGGTGAACTCTTTGCCTTCGTGATTCCTGAAGCGCGCCACCAAACGGATCTTCTCGAAGCGTTAAACCGCGCCGGCGTCGATATAGATTTCCCTTTGCCATTCACGGCTGCCGGGATCAAGTATCCGGAAGGGACTCCCGTGGTCCGGTTGGATCAGCCTTATGGTTCTTTTGCAAAGGCCTTAATGGAGAACCAGCATTACCCGGATTTGCGAGACTCATCAGGTCACCCGCTCTCCCCGTATGACGTGACAGCTCACACGCTACCACTGCTCATGGGCGTGGAAGTGCGATTCATACGTGTACCTTTTGTTTACAGGTTACCGAAGGCGGGCGGGATGAACATTTGTAGCGGGTTCGGAGTTATCGACGAAAAGCTTGCTATCTACAAATCCCACGTGCCGGCAATCGATGAGGGTTGGACTCGCTGGGTCCTGGAACAAGAGCACATCAAATATTCGTCACTTGAAGATGCGGAGATTCGCTCCGGCAGTCTAAAGACGAAATACAATTCAATTGTGATTCCTGACCAACCTCCTCGAGCAATCTTAAGCGGCCACGTTACCGGCACAATGCCGCCGGAATACACTGGTGGTCTTGGCCCAACGGGAGTGAAAGCACTGCGCGAGTTTGTCGATCAAGGTGGCACGCTTGTTTGCTTGAATCGCGCCTCGGATCTCGCGATTGAGCAATTCAAACTTCCTTTGCGCGACGTTGTAGCCAACGAGCCTGAAACAGATTTCTTTGTGCCCGGTTCCATTTTGCGCATTGACCTTGATACCTCTAGTCCCATTGCTCAGGGAATGCCGAAAGAATCGATCGCGTGGGTTGAGGATTCGCCGGTGTTTGAGATTGTCAGTACTGGGAGTAGTAGCAACGGGGTCAACGCACCGCTTGTCAGAACCGGAAGCGTGAGCGACCGGGTAGAGGCTTCCGATGTGCATATCATTGCCCGCTATCCGTCCAACAAGAACCCGCTGCTTTCAGGTTGGTTGTTAGGCGGCAATCGCATCCAAGGTAAAGCGGCGCTGGTCGAGGTCACAATGGGCAAAGGCCGCATAATTCTTTTCGGGTTTCGGCCTCAATACCGTGGCCAGTCGCTGGCGACTTATCCACTTTTCTTCAACGCGATCAGCCGCAAATGAACCGTCAGCAAATTAGCCGCGGCTGGGACACCAATTTGCGCGGATCAGCGCCCAGAAAAGAATGGTTAATCGCAATATTCTTTCAGGACCAGCGTTTATCCGCGTTTATCCGCGGCCGTTATGCCCGCCCGGTTTCTGAAACTTTGCCTTCTGCAAAACGTATATCAGTATAGACG
>JALYXE010000150.1 GCA_030947265.1 Acidobacteriota bacterium | reverse complement strand
CCAAAATGCCGCCCATCTTTGTTGTAATCTACGGCATAAATAAAGCCGTTCTCCTTGCGGTCGAGAGTTTGACCTTGTTCCGGAAAGAAAAACAGACGGCGCGAGTGTGTGCCCAGTACTTGCCAGCTAAAGGTGGTCTGCTTGTCAATACGGAACCGCCCATCAAAACCACCAAGTTCGTTATATCGATCTACAAACCGATCATACGTTCCCAGGAAGCCGATGAACGAATCTGATTTACCGATGTCGCGTTTTAACCGGAGTATACCTACAGAGGCATTCTTATCGAGGAGTCTTGGATTGGCGGTGGGCCGCTCGTCTTCGCTGAAGTTACCTGGACCATTGTCGGAGGCGAGCAGCAGTCCAAATGTGTTCCGGTCGATCTTTCCAGTTAACTTCACCGCAAAATCTGGATCGATGATGGCTCGCGTGTGAACGGCAGCGATTTGAGTGTTAAAGATATCGATACCTTCGAGGAAGAAGGGACGCTTCTCAGCAAAGAAAATCGGAAAGCGCTGGTTTGCGGTCACTACCAATTGGTCTGACTCAACTTGTGCAAAGTCCGGGTTGACTGCAAAGTCGAGCGTCACTCTGGGCGTAAGACTGTATTTTCCAGTGAGACCGGGATCAAACTTAATTGGTTCGTTGACGAATCTTCCACCCTGAGCGATCTGCGCGGGCGTTATAGGCGCCTTACGCCTGCCAGTCTCCGAAAGGGTAAGACTGGGAATTAATTCCAACGTTCGCTCGGCTGAGAGTCCTTCAAACCCGGTCAGATGTCCCGCCTGTGCCAGCCAGCTCGAGATATCGCGCGATATCGGCATCCACATATCAAGTTCATTATTGAAACGCTTGATGCGCCGCCAGAAATGCACGCCCCAAAGAGTGTCCTTCCCTCCGACGTAGCGGATGGACTTGAATGGGATGGCAACTTCGATCGTATAGCCGTCATTGGTCACGAGGCCCTTGGATTCGATCACGACGTCGAGACTAAAGTCTTCGCCCTGTCCGTCGGTCCAGATTCCGTCGGCCTGAATTCCCAGCGGATTGAAATCAAACTCGTAGGCTTTCCGTTTATCGTTGAAGGTATCAAAAAGAATCCCAACATAATCGTCGTTGAAAATGTCGTCCCGCTTCGGAATGGTGGCTCGCACTTTGTCTGGCTCGTCGAAGCAATGGAAGGCGACATAGAGAAACCTTGAATCGTAGCCAAGCATTACTTCGGTCGGTTTCGAAGGAGCAATATTGTCACCAGGCTGCACCTGATAGAAGTCCTTCAGCACAGCTGCATTCTTCCAGACTTCATCATCCAGTTTCCCATCGATTACGGGAGGCTTGGCGAAACTCGGTAACCTCACCGGCTGCGACTTTTCCGGTGGAAGAGCAGGAGCACCCTTTCCTGCTTTTGCATTCGCCGAGTCGACCGGCGTTCCGCTGGGTTTAGCATCGCCCGCCGCCTCTACAGGATTAGCAGGATTCGGGGCTGCGGAAGGCGAGGGCGAAGCTGCCGCTGAAGGGGATATCGACGTCGAGGATTGGGGGGATGGGGTTTGAGAATACCCCGGACTCAGGCAAAGAAGTAAAACTGCGCCACTTATGAAATGAGATTTCATTGCGTATTTCACTCCCCAGGTTGGTTAGGCTTTTCACCCAGATACGCGATCGGTTGCTGAACTTGTTGGAAAGTCCAATGCGCCAGGACAACTATTAGACGAAATAACCCACTAAACGTTCCGTTAAGATCATCAGAAATCGCTATTACCTGGGTCGCAGAACAATTCTTCCCTCGCCCGGGCTGAGGACAAAGACGTTGCCGCCGCGACCAACCTTCCATCGTTTAGCCCGTTTTGAAGGAGCAATATCCTCAGAAATTGTTAGGCCCTCGTTGTTGATTTCGTCTGCTTCGGTTTCAATGGTGAAGTTGGAATCCGCCGGCACGGACAACGAGATCGACCCATCCCCGGTGCGAGCAGTCAAATTTGTGAACCTGCCGTCGAGCATAATGGCGCCATCTCCAGTGCGTGCGTCCGTCTGCCCTTCAAAGTTTGAGATGCGAATATGGCCATCGCCGGTATTCACTTTGAGCTGTCCTCGGCTGTCAGAGACATCGATATTTCCATCTCCCGTTCGCAGCGTTAGCTCGCCTGCTACGCCCTGAAGACTCAAGCGTCCATCGCCGGATGAAACCTGCAAGTTCGAGTTTCGGGGGACGAAGACCTCGAGATTGGCTGAGCCGTCCCCTTGATCAGATTTGGCAATTATGGAAATTGATGAGCCTTGCTGTTCCATATCGATGTGGACTCCTTTAACTTCCTGTTCGTCGTCGGCGCGCTTGGTAGCCGTATACGTCACTTCTGGCTTGTCCCACCCATGCACGGTGATATTGCCATCGTAGGTTGCAACATTTACACTCGCCGCACCGGAAATTGCGAAACTCTTCGATTCACGCTCGATAAAGCGCTCATTCTTTATTCCCTCTCCGCGACCTTTGCTCATGCCGCTGCCGCGGCCTTCGCCGCGACTC
>JALYXE010000145.1 GCA_030947265.1 Acidobacteriota bacterium | reverse complement strand
TTACTGGCACCGGGAGTCGCTCCCTCCAATCAACAAAACAGCGGAGCCAGCAACGCAACATCCGGCGCGCCGTTGGCTGACAGCGGATTCACCTTTGGTGGTCTGCGTCCTCGCAGCAATTCAATATCCATTGACGGTTTGGATAATACAGATGAGACGACCGGGGCGGCGCGTGTCGCCCTCTCACCGGAAATCGTGCGCGAGTTCCAGATCGTAAACAACGGTCAGTCGGCTGAGTTCGGAGGTGCGGCAGGCGGAGCCATAAACGTAGTCACCAGAGTCGGACAGAACCAATTCCACGGCGACGCTTTCACCTTTTTCCAAAACGAAAGGTTCAACGCCCGCGAGCCTTTCTCTGATCCGCCGCCAGCGAGTCGCCTGCGTTTCCGCCGCGTACAGCCCGGCGTTGCTCTTGGTGGCCCACTCAAACGCGACAAGCTCTTCTTCTATGTTGCGGCTGAACAAGAGCACCTCTCCGCTGAAGATGAATCAGAAATAGAGCGATCTGCGCGCGCCCGCATCAACTCATTGCTCGCTTCAGGGTTTTCGCCCCAACTTTCGGTACGGTCATTAACAACAGGACGATTTCACATTGGAACGGATGAGACGGAGGCGGCGGGTAAGTTCACCTATGTCGTCTCCGAGCGTCATACATTTAACTTTCGCTTTGCCTTCACTAATCTGCGTGAGCGCGGCGACGGCTTTAACACAGAGGTTCTCAGCGATAGATCGGCACGAGGTAGCGCTTACACGAAGGACTACCAGTTTACCGGCTCCGCTATCTCGGTCTTATCATCGAAGTTGATCAATGACACCCGATTCCAGGCGAGCTCACGCCGCGCGGTTACGCGTGCGGGAGATACAGTTGGCCCAGGGGTCGAGATAGTTGGTTTAGCTCGTTTTGGCCGCCCTTTTGATGCCGACTCCACGCGTCGCGAAACACGCTACCAAGTCGTCGATAACCTTTCCCTGTCACACTCGCACAGCGAATGGAAAGGCGGTGTGACTGTCAATCATGTCTCACTAAACAGTGAGCTGCGCGATGGGTTCGGCGCGCTTTATATCTTTCGCACGCTTGACGACTTCGCTGCGGGACGCCCAGCGATCTGGCGACAGGCGTCTGGGTCACCGGTAACGCAATTTGGCGTGACAAGCTTCGGCGGCTTTCTCCAGAATCAATGGCGCGTAACGCCGCAATTAACTCTCAATCTTGGAGGACGCTACGACGTCGAAAGGTTACCGTCACCATTCCGCACTGACTCGAACAACTTCGGCCCGCGGCTCGGCTTGGCTTGGAGCCCTTCCAGGGAATGGGTCGTGCGCGCCGGACTCGGTCTTTACTATGACCGTCTACCACTCGCGTTTCTAAACCGCGCGATCCAGAAGAACGCAGCACAAGCCTTCGAGCAGATCGCTACGGATACAGACGCTGCCACCGTATTCGCAGCAAGTGGAGGTGGTCGCGCTCTGGCGCCTGCTAGCGGAATTGCTCAGTCGATCTTTCGCGCCGACCAGCAGTTTGTTACGCCCTACAGTGCACAGGTGAACCTCGGTGTCGAGCATCTGCTAACCGAAGACATTACGATCCGAGCTGACTATCTCTTCACGCGTGGGATTCATCTCCCGCGAACACGGAACATCAATCTTCTTCCGGCTGTCACGCTAACTGCAGCGAATGCAGCGGCGCTCCGCTTCTTTAATCCAACTCCGCAACAACTTGGTCGTCCTGTCTTTGGACCGGGGAGAATCGATCCGCGTTTCGACGCCATCTACCAACTCGAAGACTCGGCCAGCTCGACCTACAACGGCCTGACGTTGGCGCTCAACAAACGAATGAGTAATGAGTTTGAGTTGCTTGCTTCCTATACGTTATCGAATACCAGAGACGACGCATCCGACTTCGACGAGCAGCCTCAGAATCCCTTTAACTTGCGCGCCGAGCGCGCAATTTCAAGACAGGATGTCAGGCACAGGTTTGTGCTCAGCGCACTATTTGATCTTCCCTTTGGTGAAGAAGAAGAGAAGGGAGCGGGAAGCGAACGGGATATCCTCATCGGCAAGATTCTCGGACACGTCGAAATCGCTCCAATCGTCACGCTCAGCAGCGGACGCCCTGTCAATCCCTTGACCGGCGCAGACGAAGATCACGGGGGCGCCTTTCCGCTCGTATCGCGGCCCGCCGGCCTGGGACGAAACTCCCTGGAAACCCCACGCTTCGTCAATCTGGATCTGCGCGTCTTGAAGTATTTTCCTTTTGAAGGAAAACGAAGACTTGATCTTGTCGTCGAGTTCTTCAACCTCTTCAACCACCCGAACGTTCTGGCTTTAGATCCATTCTTTGGGTCTGGTGTTGCGCCGCTTTCGACCTATCGCCAGCCCATAAGTTTTGCTTCACCTCGACAGACTCGCTTCTCTATTGATTTCGAATTTTAAGGAAACCGCGGAGTTCAATCGTTGCCTGTCTGCTACCGTATGCTGCTTGCACGGTGTAATATGGGAATTACGCGAAACGGCAAAAGTTTGAGCGAGCGTTACGAGCTTCTTTCTGCTTCCCCCCTTTGCCTTTCTATTCCATCAACTGAGGAGAGTGACAATGAAGTTTTCGATTCAACGAACGGTGATTTGCGCGGTCAGCGCGGTGATGTTAGCGGCGCTTTCTGCGAACCTGGTATCGGCTCAGAAGAAGACCAGACTGCAGGACGCGACGCGTCATTCAGGCGCGGCGGCGAAGGCGTTTACCGAAATCATGAACGTGCGGGATAAAGCTATCCCGAAGGAGCTGCTCGACAAGGCAGAGGCGATTGCAGTTTTCCCGGGGGTAGTCAAAGCTTCTTTCATCGTGGGCGGGCGAGGCGGTCAGGGTGTAATCAGCAGGCGAACACGAAACGGGTGGTCGGCGCCCGCGTTTTTCAACCTTGGTGGCGGCAGTTTTGGCGCTCAGATAGGTGCTCAGAAGACAGATTACGTCTTGTTGATAATGAATGACGAAGGTGTGAACGGTTTGCTGAAGGACAAGTTTGAGATGGGCGGTGAGGCAAGCATTGCCGCTGGTCCAGTCGGGCGCGAAGCCGCCGCCTCAACTAATACCACGCTGGACGCTGGAATCCTTTCATACTCTCGCAGCAAGGGAGCTTTTATCGGCGCGGCGTTGAAGGGCGCAGTAATTAGTCCGGATAACGATCTTAATCAGGCGGTGTATAGCGTGAAAGCAACGGAGTTATTGACTGGCAAACCCAGAACATTATCTCAGATGCCTGCTGGTGTTCGCATCTTCCCGCGAACACTTGCGCGCTACTCCCACCGTTCGAGCTGATCTTGGTCGTCGATAATTCTGTGGCGCGCAACAAACACTTGACGCCTTTGTTAGCGCGCCATAGAATGCCTCGATATCTCAAGGGTTTTCTTGCTCTCTTCATCTATCGCTCGTTTTTCGGGAATTGGCTGGAACCTATGCTGCCACGCACTCAGCGACAGAAAGAAATTCTCGATTACATCACACACTTTTCTGAGCTACACGGTCACGAACCGTCTTACGCGCAAATAGCCAGACATATTGGCGTCAAATCAAGAGCCACCGTCGCCAAACACATTGCCGCGCTCGAGCGCCGAGGTCTGCTGATCCGAACGCACGACGACGGTTCGTTCGCACTCAATGTGAAGTTCGATGATCCGGACGCGCTCTGCGAGATAAAACTACTTGGCAGAATTGCCGCAGGTACTCCGCTGGACGTTGTCGAGTGTGACGAGACGATTCCTGTGCCGCGCTTCCTGCTTGGTCGTGTTCGACCGGAACGAGTCTACGCGCTGCGAGTGAAAGGCGATTCGATGATCGACGAACACATCTGCGATGGCGATATTGCCTTGATAGAGAATCGCACGGATGCGCGCGATGGTGAGATTGTGGTGGCCCTGCTAATTGAAGAAAATCAGGCGACACTGAAAAGACTGTATCGACGTGGTATTAATATTGAACTTCACCCGGCGAACTCCCAGCTTCGACCCCTAACTCTGCCCGGCAACCAGGTTGCTGTCCAGGGAATATTTCGGGGGCTGCTCCGACCTTCCATTTAGGTCGTCTCGTTACTAAGCCCTTTATTTGGGAAGTTTATCTTTTCTCCCACATACGCCTGCAGAACTTACGGTGATCTCGGATTCGTCGCTTGGGTGGTTAGCAGCCTGCTTCTTCTTATTGGCATTTGTTTTGACGGCCAAAGACGCTCAGGATCGCGAGCGGAGCGTGCACTCTTCGCGGCGCGATCTTGTTGTATTCAGGTTGGGGCGCCCGTCTTTACGAGGGGAACGAAAAGCAAAAGTAGCGATAGCTTTTTCATGGTGTCAGCGTCCGTGGATTGAGGATTGAGGAAGGAACGCCTTATATCACATGGTAGGATGCTTCGGAATAGTTGATCGGCACACGCGCCAGGCCATAGACCATGTGCGGACTTTTTAAATTAGACTACTAGCAAAAACTCTTGACTTTTTGTAACGACGGGCATATTGTCCCGGCGTTCTCATAAAAGAAGGCTGAACACTCACGGGCCTCTGCTGAATCCCTGCACACTCGCTAGATACAGCCTCCTGACTTAACTTCGTTATATTGAGTTACCTGGCGCTCGACTTTCGTCGCGGGTTGTTGATTCGAGGAGTTCACCTCCGAGAGTTATCTAGCAGCAGAAGAAAGAACTGACGAGCCCAGCTTGCACCGACCACTTTTGCTCCAACAGTTTCTCGCGGGCCGCGACAGGAAGCGGTTCTCGGTTAACGCGGATACTGAAGAAAGTCGAATTTCAAGCTCACGAAGAAGAAAAAAGCCCTCGCCGAAACTATTTCAAGTAGCGACAACGCCGAGAACAACACAGCCCTGGCGCAAGTGTGCGAGGCGCTGTATCCCTTTAGCAACGATGCGTCTCAGCTCGGGTTGGCAATGGCCCAAGCCCCGAGGAGCCATTCATATGGTGCGCCTCGGGGTAACCATAAACCGTCTGTATGACTATCAGCACAAGGAAAGATAGTCCTGCTTGATGCAATAGCCTTCTCTCAGTCTTATGAAAATAATTCTTGCCCTGATGTCGGTGTCAATGCTCATTGTCGCCATGAGAACTTGTGATGACAAACACAAACCAGTCAACGCGCCTCCGGTATCAAAAGCGAAGATAAATAAACCTGCCGCTCAGGGCGTGCTCGTAATTAGCGGAATCTTCGACCCCGCCGGCGAAAAACTCTTACAACTCAAACCTGTGCGCTACTATTCGTGGCATTCTGGTCCCGTCCCAAATCAGCCGCAAGGGCGCTTCATGGCAAAGGTCACTTATGTCAACGGTGAAGTAACAAAGCTACCGTTTGACGCGCTTGTAGCTGATGACGCCGGACGCACAAGGCACGGTTTCTTCGAACTCGTAGTACCCGTGAGCGGTGCAATTGATTCGATCAGCGTCACCGACGCAAGTGGCGAAAAGCTGTTTGCCCTCATTAAAGCAT